>NZ_JAWDJJ010000244.1:0-4736 GCF_032465695.1 Actinomyces sp. MRS3W | reverse complement strand
GGCTGCGCACCGCTCGACCCGACCGCGGGGTGCGGCGCCAGGGTTCTGGGCGGGCCGGGCGCGCGGGCTGGGTGCGTTCGTACTCGAACTCCTGAGCCGCCCACTCCGCCTTTCCCGCGGCCTCCAGCTCCTGAGCGAGCGCCTCACGCAAGGGCAGCAGCAGTTCCACATCGAGCGCCGCGTACACCAACCAGGACTCCGGAAGCGGCCGGGTCGACCAGTCGGCTGCCGCATGATCCTTGGCCAGGCGCAACCCCAGTGTCTCCTCCACGACGGCGCCGAGCCCCACGTGCTCCCGTCCCAGCAGGCGGGCGGCCAGCTCGGTGTCGAACAGTGAACTGGCCTCCAAGCCCAGTGCCGTCAGACACGGCAGATCCTGGTCGGCGGCGTGAAGCACCCACTCCGGTCCGTCCAGGGCGGACGCCAGGGCAGTGAGCTCGCCCGCTCCCTGTGGGTCCACCAGCACGGTGCCAGCGCCGTCACGGCGAAGCTGGATGAGATAGGCATCCTGTCCGTAGCGGAAACCGGAGGCGCGTTCGGCGTCCACCGCGATGGGGCCGACGCCGTCGGCCAGGGCCGCGGCTGCACGGGCCAGCGCCGCAGGAGTGTCGGTGAGCGGCGGCAGCCCCTCGGCAGGGCGCGGGTAGGGCACCACGGCGTCGGTGGGTACGGGGGCGCCGGTCGTGCCCGGAGTAGCGACGGGGTGCGGGGTGGCCGCGGACAAACCGGTCATCGGGCCGCCCCCGCCAGTCCCAGAGGGACCGCGCTTTCGGGCTCATGGCCAGCGGTCAGGTGAATGAGTTCGTACCACGCCCGCAGGTGCGGTTCGAGGTCTGGCGTGGTGGGCGTCCAGGAAGCACGGATCTCCACATGCGCACTGGCATCGGTCAGCTCCAGGCCGCCGAAGGTGTCGGATAGAACACGGGTGACGGTACCGACCAGAGCGTGCCGGCCGGCGCCCGCATGATCGAGCGCATCGGTGAGCCAGGACCAGGCGGCGGAGCCCAGCAGCGGATCGGTGCCGATCTCCTCATCCACACGCGCACGCACCATGACCACGAGCCGAAAGTCCCCATCCCAGGCCGCCTGGCCGGCGGGATCATGCAGGACAACGAAGCGTCCGGAGGACAGGGGCGTGCCCGACTCGGTCTCAACGGTCTCGGCGGTCAGCGCCGCCGCGTAGGGGGCCAGGCGCGCCGGCGCGGGCGCCTCCTCCAGGAGGAGACCGCGGGGCCGGGCTGCGGAGCGCAGGGACAGCAACGCCGTGTGAAAGCGCTCCGGCATGGGGGAGGCGCCCGTCTCATGTGAAGACATGCGAGGGTTATCTGGCACCGCCCCAGGCTACCGGCCGCAGCGCGGGGCCGACGTTGCCACGCCGCCGGTGAGGTGGTCTATCGTGATACCAGCCAGTATGTAGACAGGACAGGAAACCATCCGGCATGACCTCGCCCGAGAACGCCACCCCTCTGACCCCCCGCGGCTCTATGCGACGCGTCGACTGGGAGACCTTCCGTCGTATCGCCGCCGACGCCTCCACCACGCTGCCCATTGAGCAGACCGCGGCCTGGGACGCCTTCGACGCCGCCATGGACGGGCGCGAACCGTGGGGGCGGCTGGTCTACCAGGACGCCGACGGCGCCCCGCGCGCCCTCATCTCCTTGACGCGCATGGACGTGCGCGGCTTCCCCTACCTGTGGGCACGCCACGCGCCAGTGTGGCTGGGGGCCGCGCCGAGCCCGCAGGAGGAGGCGGAGCTGCGGGAGCTGGTCGTTGCGGGCGTACGCGTGCACGACCCGGCCATCGTCTTCGTGCGCCTGCACTTCACCCACCCCGCTGCCGGGCTGCACGAGCTGCTGCAGACCATGACCTATGACCGCACGGTGATCCTCGACGTCGAGCGCGAGGACGACGAGGCTTTCCTCGCCTCCTTCAAGCCGCGCGGACGCCGCGACGTGCGCAAGGCGCTGCGGAATACCGAGCTGACCTACCACGACGAGACCGACATCGCGGAGGAGGTCTTCGCGGAACTGTACGAGATCCTCACCGAGACCGGTGATCGAGACGGTTTTCGTGCCGCTCCGGAGGACACCTACCGAACCATGCTGCGCACGCTCGGCCCGGAGCACTGCCGACTCTACGTGGCCCGTCGGGGCGGCCAGGAGGCCCTGGCCTGGAGCATCGACACCATCTGGGGCGACGGCGCCGCGCGCTACTACGCCGCCTCCACGGCAGAGGGACGGCGCGGCCGGGCCGCGGACGCCCTGCTGTACAAGGAGGGCTGCTGGCTGCGCCAGCGCGGCGTGCGCACCTGGGATCTTATGGGCGCCGGCTCCGAGCGGGTGCCCGAGCTGGACGGCGTCGGTTCCTTCAAGGCCAAGTTCACCCCCGCCGGAGCCGTCGACATTCCCGGGGCCTGGGACGTGCCCGTGCGCCCGCGCATCTACGCGGGCCTGGTGCGGGCCCTGGAGCTCAAGCACCGCGCGCAGGCGGGCGTCAGCGCGGTGCGCGAGCGCCTAGCCGCGCTGCGCACCACTAGCGCTGCCGAGCCAGAACAGTGACCGGCTGATCGGCGACGACGTCGGCCAGCCGCCGCGTGCCACCGGCCAACTCCGCGCCGGTGAGCACGTCGGTCCAGGTCCCCTCGGGCAGCACCACACGGTGGTCGCCCCAGCCGCCATCCTGTTCCAGTCGCCGGCCCAAGCGCCGCACCACCACGACGACGTCGGGCTCGGCGTCGAGCAGTCGGGCGTAGGCAAAGGCGTGCGTTGTGGTAACCGGCAACGGCCGGTAGCCCGAGCGGGTGCCCACAAACGTGTCGGGCCGCTCGGCCCGCAGGCGGCACAGCCGCCACGTGAGGTACAGCTTCGCCTCGTCCAGCGGCAAGGCCGCCAGATCCGCCTCCGCCCCGGTCAGCTGCGAGGCCCGCTGCAGGGCCGCACGCAACCCGGTGGGGCCGCCGTAGGTAACCGGGCGGCGGTTGTCGGGATCCACCAGGGAGGTGCGGGTGGTTTCGCTGCCCTGGTAGACGTCGGCAACGCCCAGCCAGGTCAGTGCCATGGCTTTATTGGCCAGGATCGTGTCCCGAACCGTGCGCGAGGTGAGCGCCGTGAAGGCGTCCAGCTGCTCGGCTACGTCGGTGCGGCCGAGCAACTGCGCGGCATAGTCGGCCAGCTGTTGCTCTCGCTGCGAGTCGGGCTCGGTCCACGTGGTCCACGCCTTCTGCTCGCGGGAGGCCTTGACGAGGTAGGCGCCCAGCCGCTCGGCGTCGATGGGGTCACCGCAGTCGGGAGCCCACGTACCCCACAGCGTCTGCCACAGCAGGTTCTCGGTGCGTCCGTCTAAGTCGGCGGGGCGGGCGTCGGCGGTCAGTGCCCGCAGGCGGTGCACCAGGGCGTGCCACTCGGCGGCATAGGCGGCCAGCACGTCGATCCGGGCGCGTACGTCCTCACTGCGCTTGGTGTCATGCGTCGTGGAGGCGACCATGGTGGCCGGCCAGGCGCCCTGCACCCGCAGCGCCCAGGCGTGTGCCGCATCCGGCGACAGGGCGAACCCCTCGGGATCGCCCCCGACTTCGGTCAGGCTGGTCAGGTGCGTCCACCGGTAGAAGGTGGTGTCTTCCACGCCCTTGGCGGTGACCGCGCCGCATACCTGCTGGAAGCGGGTGATGATCTCGGCGCGTTCGGGAGTATCGGAGGGCTGCCCGGAGCCGACCGCCTCACCCAGGAGGACCGCCACCACCAGGTCGAGGGTTTGCGCCTGCTCGGCCGTCAGATGCACCCGCGCACGTTCGGCGCCGCCGCGCAACACAGCGGCCTGCTCGGCGTCGGCGGGTCGGCCCGGAACCACGTAGGCGCGGTAACGGTCCGCGGCCACGAGCAGTTCAACCACGCACGCGCGCAGATCCTTGAGCGTGTGGTCGCTGAGGTAGACGTCCCGGGAGGTGAGTGAATACAGGGATTGGGCAAGCCGGTTCACCTCGGCGGCCAGCGAGCCGGCGATGATCTCCCGCTTGGCGTCCTGGCTCACCCGCTGGTAGTCGAGCGGCACCTGCCCGGTCAGCTCCCGCATGAGGGCGCCCAGCTGCGCGGCGCCGGCGGGATCGACCTGCAGCTGGTCGATCCGCCAGGCGGCGTCGTAGCCGGTGGTGCCGGCAGTGGGCCAGGCGGTGGGCAGTAGTTCATCGGGGGCGAGGATCTTCTCCGCCGCGATCCAGGCACCGCCGGTGGCTTCCCAGAGCCGGTCGAAGTAGCCCTGCGGGTCCGCCAGGCCGTCGGGATGATCCACTCGCAGCGCGTCGAGAGTGCCGGCGCCAACCAGCTCGAGGATGAGCGCGTGGGAATGGTCAAAGACCTCCGGGTCCTCCACCCGCACAGCCGCCAGGGTGGCAATGTCGAAGAAGCGCCGGTAGTTGAGTTCTTCATCGCCCACCCGCCAGAAGGCCAACCGGTAGTGCTGCTTCGCCAGCAGCTCGGGCAACGGCAGCGTGTGAGTGCCCGGGGCGAGGGGAAAGACGTGCTCGTAGTAGCGCAGTACCCACTGCTCGCCC
Source organism: Actinomyces sp. MRS3W (assembly GCF_032465695.1). Lineage (NCBI taxonomy): Bacteria > Bacillati > Actinomycetota > Actinomycetes > Actinomycetales > Actinomycetaceae > Actinomyces > Actinomyces sp. MRS3W. The sequence goes on along the minus strand of NZ_JAWDJJ010000244.1, from coordinate 190 downwards.
CGCTCCGGCTCGGTGGGAATCGTCATCTGCGCCACGCTGAGCTCGCCGTCGGCCAACACCTGGCCGACACGGGCGCCGAGCACCGGCATGAGCATCTTCTCACCGGGCGGGGCGTCGAACCAGGCGGCGTAAGGCGAGTCAGCGCCGTCGCGCAGCACCGACCACAGGGGCGGGTTGTGCCACACGGGGG
>NZ_JAWDJJ010000243.1:0-6505 GCF_032465695.1 Actinomyces sp. MRS3W | reverse complement strand
GCGAGGGGCGGTGGCGTTGGCCGTCGGTGCATTCGTCGGTCCGTTTGGCCACTCGCCAGCCGCTCGCCCGCGCCCGCAACCGCGGCGCTTGCCTCAGAGCGCGGCGACGGCAGCCAAGCCACGCTCGAGGTCGGCGATGATGTCGTCGACATGCTCAATACCGATGCTCAGGCGCACCGTCCCCGCACTGATGCCGGCCCGGGCGAGCTCGGCGTCGGTCATCTGCGAGTGAGTCGTCGTCGCCGGGTGGACGGCGAGTGAGCGCACGTCGCCAATGTTGGCGAGGTTGGAGAACAAACCGAGGGCGTCGATGAAGGCGGCGCCGGCCTCGCGGCCGCCGGCCAGGTCGAAGGCGAAGACGCTGCCTGCGCCGCGCGGGCAGTACTTGCGGTGCAGCTCGTAGTAGGGGCTGGACTCCAGCCCGGAGTAACGCACCTCGGCCACTTCCGGACGGTCCTGCAGCCAACGCGCCACCGCCAGGGCGTTGTCCACGTGACGCTCCATGCGCAGGGAGAGGGTCTCAATGCCCTGCGCGATGAGGAATGAGTCCATTGGACTGGCGGCGAAGCCGAGATCACGCTGGCCGGCGGTGTGGGCGCGCAGGATGAAGGCCATGTTGCCCAGGGGGCTGCCCACACCGAGGTCGCGTGCGTACACCAGCCCGTTGTAGGAGGGGTCGGGGGTGTTGAAGTCGGGGAAGCGCTCGGGCTGGGCGGCGAAGTCGAAGTTGCCGGAGTCGACGATTGCGCCCATGACGGTGGAGCCGTGCCCGCCGAGGAACTTCGTCGCCGCGTGCACCACGATGTCGGCCCCCCATTCGAAGGGGCGGATGAGGTAGGGGGAGGCGACGGTGTTGTCGACCACCAGCGGGATGCCGAGTGCGTGCGCGGCCTCCGCGATGGGTTCGATGTCAAGGATGTCGCCCTTGGGGTTGGGGATGGACTCCCCGAAGAAGCAAATGGTGCGGTCGTCGGCGAGTGCCGCCCAGGCGGCCGGGTCGCCGGGATCCGTGACGAAGCGGGTCTCGATGCCGAGCTTGGGCAGCGTGTGGTGGAGCTGGTTGACGGTGCCGCCGTACAGGGAGGGGGAGGCGACGATATTGCTGCCCTGACCACCGAGTGTCACGAAGGTCAGGGCCTGAGCGGCCATCCCGGAGGAAACCAGGTGTGCGCCGACGCCGCCCTCGAGGGCGGCGATACGACGGGCGACGATCTGGTTGGTGGGGTTGTCCAGGCGCGTGTAGATCGGGCCGAGGGACTTGAGGGCGAAGCGGTCGGCGGCCTCCTGAGCGTCGGGGAAGACGAAGGATGTCGTCTGGTAGATGGGGATGGCGCGCGATCCGGTGTCCGAGTCGGGCGTGTGGCCGGCCTGGACCTGCATGGTCTCGAAGTGCCAGCCGGTCGGATTGGCGGCGGAGGGAGTGTGCTCCGGGGTGCCGGACGGTGCGTCAGCCATGGGATCTCCTTGCGTGCGGGAAGCCGGCGGGCCGGTATGGGCCTGCGGACAGAACGCTACCGCAGCATCGAATGTGACTAACAACACAGGTGTGAAGTGCGTGTCGTGGATCGGCTGCATTCCAGGGGTTGTGCTAGCTCGAAAGGCGCGTGTGGCTTCTGTGAAATTTGTTGTTTCTGTTTTTCCTGCGCGTGTTGATAGGTAAGGTTCTGGAGGTACGCAGGGTGCGTCGGTCAAGGAGGCGCGCCGGAACATGACGGAGAACTTGTGAGCCCGACCAATCGCACGCGCCGCGCCAGCGCAGTCATGCGCGTGAGCCTGACCGCCGCGGCCCTCACGCTCGCCGTCACGCTCGCCCCGGCCACGGCGGCCGACGAGGTGACTCAGGACGACATTGACCGGTCCAAGTCCGCCGAGCAGACCACGGCAACCTCCATCGCTGCCCTTGAAGCTGACCTGGCTCAGCTGAGTGTGACGACGGCGAATGCCGAGCTCGCCGCCCAGGTCGCTAACGAGGATTACCTGACCGCGCTTGACGACCTCGACACCGCGACCACCGAGGCTGAGAACGCCCAGAGTGCCGCCGATGATGCCGCTGCGGAGACCGAGGAGGCTCGCGCCGACTTGGGCGCCGTCGTTTCAGAGACGTATGAGCAGGGCAGCGCTGGCACCCTGGATGCCCTGGCCCCCTACCTGACCGGAGAGTCCCTCGGCGACGCCACCGATGTCAGTGTCGCCTTGGACCGTGCCGGGGAAAACACCGATTCCCAGTTGCAAAGCGTGGAGGCGCTGCAGGCGGTTGCCGACACCATGCAGTCCATCGCCGACGCCAAGGTGGTGGCTAAACAGTCCGCCGCTGACGCCGCCGCGACCGCCAAAGCTGATGCCGACGCCGCCGCCACCGCCGCGCAGACCGCGCAGGCAACTGCGGAGACCGAGCGCGCCAACCTCATCACCCAGCTTGCCGAACAGCGCAACACAACCGTCGAGCTGGAGACCGCCTACCAGGAGCAGCTGGAGGCGGAGCGCAAGGCCCGTGAGGAGGCTGCCGCCAAGGCGGCGGCGGAGCAGGCCGCCCAGGAGCAGGCCGCACAAGCCGCCGCGCAGGAGAGCGCGGCGCCGGCACAGTCGGAAGCTGCTTCGGAATCGTCCACTCCGTCGCAGACGCAGACGCAGCAATCGCAGTCCTCGTCCTCGACGCCGTCCTCGAGTTCGTCGTCAGGGTCTTCCTCGTCCGGTTCGTCTTCCGGCTCCTCGTCCTCGGGTTCGTCTTCATCCGGGTCGTCGCCGGGCTCGTCCTCGAGCAGCTCTTCCGGCTCTTCGTCCTCACAGACGACGACCACGACCACAACCACCACGACGACAACCTCGACCAGTTCTGGTGGCAGCCGGGCGCAGACCGCGGTATCCGCTGCTTACACCTACATTGGTGTGCCGTATGTGTGGGCGGGCGAGTCCTATGCGGGCGTTGACTGCTCCGGTCTGGTCATGCTCGCCTACCGCTCCGCAGGTGTGTACCTCACCCACTCCTCGCGTGCGCAGTACGGGCAGGGCACTCTGATCCCGCTTGCTCAGGCCCAGGCTGGTGACCTCGTCTTCTGGTCTTCCAACGGCACCCAGTCGGGGATCTACCACGTGGCCATGTACCTGGGTAATGGCCAGATGATTGAGGCTCCGACCTTCGGCTACACCGTGCGCGTGACCTCGATGCGCTACTCGGGCGCCATGCCCTACGCGGTGCGCCCCTGACCTGGGTGGCAGCGGTTACCGGCCGGAGTGGTGTCTCCGACCAGCGCTTCCGACCGGGCTGGTGCAGACCGGCGTAGCTGGTCGGGACGGTGTTGCCCGCCCGTGTAGCTGGCCGGGACGGTGCTACTGGCCCGGTGCGGGTTGATGAACGCACTCTCTCACCGAAACCGGCACTAATGACGCGCCGAAACCGGCACAAGTAACGCGCCGAAACCGGCCGTGCTGTGGGTGGGCTTCGCGGACGGACTGCCTGTTGGCGCTTGGACCGTCTGCCATCGGTTGGACTGCCTGAGAACACGTCTGGGGCGGTCCAACTGGGGGTGCCGCCGGCGCCCTGGTCCTTGTGGCGTCGCCCTACCTGCCAGGCTGCCAGAAGGCTGGGCCGCATAACGTTTTGGAACGGCTGCACACTGGAGCGTCCAGTGGCTGCGTACGCACCTCGAGCTTTCGTTGGAACGACAACAACCAACTTTTTCGAGTCATGTTGATGGGGAGGCTCCGGTGTGCAGCGGAGGTTCGGGCGCACACAGGAGCCGTCTCCCGCTTAGGCGTCCGAAAAGCTGTTTGGCGCCATTGCAGGGAAAAACCTGGTTTGCTTGGTGACGACCAGCGGTTAAAGTGTGCAACCGTATCGTTTCGTTACTAACGTGCTGGCCTCGAGAATCCGGAAGACGCTTCCGCGGCGCCGAAAGAGCGGTGAGCGCTCGGAGCTTCTCCGCAGGTATGCACGGCAGGCATGTGTGGGCAACGCGTGTGGAGCTTACGCAGGCTGCCCCCGGGAACCGGGCGCCTCGGAGCCTTCCGGTGCATGCCGGACCGCGCGACCCACGTCGACCCGGGGTGGACTTGGGTCGCGCGACCCGCGCCGGTCCGCCGCACTGGGGCCGACCGGAACGGGCCGACCGATCCCGGCTCAGTGCCCCTCGCGGGCGATGCGGGCGGCCTCGCGCTCGTAGGACAGGCGGATCTCCGCCTCGGCCTCCTCACGACCTACCCAGTGGGCACCCTCAACGCTCTTACCCGGCTCGAGGTCCTTGTACACCTCGAAGAAGTGCTGGATCTCCAGACGGTGGAACTCGGAGACGTCCTCAATGTCGGTACGCCAGGAGGCGCGCTGATCACCGGCCGGCACGCACAGGACCTTGTCATCTCCGCCCTTCTCGTCGCGCATGCGGAACATGCCCAGCGCCCGGCAGCGAATGAGGCAGCCGGGGAAGGTCGGCTCCTCCAACAGCACCAGTGCGTCGAGCGGGTCGCCGTCCTCCCCGAGGGTGTTGTCGATGAAGCCGTAGTCGTCGGGGTAGCGGGTGGAGGTGAACAGCATCCGGTCCAGCTTGATGCGCCCGGTGGTGTGGTCGAGCTCGTACTTGTTGCGGTTCCCCTTGGGGATCTCGATGGTGACGTCGAATTCCACGTGTGTCTCCCTACTCCTGTTGCCGGCACGGTGGACGAGCGCGGCGGTTATCTGGCGATGGTCGATGGTCGGCGGCCCGAGCGGCTGAGCCACCCCGGCCGCCGAGTCACCGCCGACCCGCGACACGACGGAGACGGCGTCGCGCCGGAAGGGCCGGTCCAATAGCACTAGTGTGGCCCACGACGGCGCATCCGGGGTGGAAAGCCATGCGGCCCGCCCGAGATGGGGGTCGGTGAGGCCGATTCCGGTGTGTTGTCCCGTTGCCCGCTCGACTCTCGGAGAAATCGTGCACAAGGCCCAGATTGCAGCCCTGACGGCAGCCACGCTCGTCGTCGTCGGTGCCTACTACGGCCTGGCTGACGCGCTCGACCTCGTGCCCGGGGTACTGACCGCCTCGCCCGGCGACTATGCGGTGCAGCCCTTCCCTGCCGCCTCTGCGGCTGCCGAGGAGCCCGACGCTGTCGCCGGGCTGGACGCGGATGCGCCCGTGCCCGACGCGGCCACCCTGGCCGCCATGGCGGACACGTTGGCCGCCGACGAGCGCGTGGGGGAGGCAACCACCGGGGTGTCGATTGTGGATGTGGCCACGGGCACGGAGCTGGTGGATCACGGCGCGGGCAGCCCGCTCACCCCGGCCTCCTCCAACAAGGTTCCCGTCGCCTGGGCTGCACTGTCCCTGCTCGGCGCCGACCATACCCTGAGCACGAGCGCCGTGCTGGAGGGGACCACGCTCACCCTGGTGGGTGGCGGCGACGTGCTGCTCGCCGACGACGCCGGAGACCCGGACTCCGCCGTCGGGCACGCCGGCCTGGGGGACCTGGCCCGCGCAGCCGCCGCGCAGCTCGAGGCCGAGGGGGTCGCCAGCGTGTCCGTCGCGCTGGATGACACCCTGTTCACCGGCCCCACGTGGAGCAGTGCGTGGGAGGACGGCAACGAGTCCTGGGTGGCACCGATCCAGCCGCTCATGATTGACGTGACCGCCTACCCCTCGGGCGGCTACCCCACCGACCCGGCCCTGGAGGCCGCCCAGGTCTTCGCCGACCACCTGCGCGACGCCGGGATTGAGGTGACCGGTACCGTCACCCGCGCCCAGGCCGGTGCGGACGCCACCGAGGTGGCGAGCGTGCAGTCCGCCCCGCTGGCCGACATCTTGTCCGTCTCCCTCAAGGCCTCCGACAACACCATGACCGAGGTTGAGGGACGGCTGGTGGCCGTTGCCGCGGGGGAGGAGGCCACCTTTGACGGGGCTGCCCGGGCGGTGCTGGCACAGCTGCAGGCCGACGGCTTCGACACCTCCGGCGTCACCATGCTGGACTCGTGCGGATTGGCGCTGGGGAACAAGATCCCCGCCCGCCTGCTGGCCCAGATCATCGCCCGCGCCGCGGCCGCCGACGCCGGCACCGTCGGGCGCAGCCTCATGACCGCGCTCCCGGTGGGCGGCCTGGACGGGACCCTCGATGATCGCTTCATCGGTATTTCCGGAGCCGGCACGGTGCGCGCCAAGACCGGCTCCCTGGACACGGCCGCCTCCCTGACCGGGACCGTCGTCACCGAGGACGGGAGGCTGCTCGCCTTCAGTGTCATCGTGGACGGCTTCGAGACCGGCGGCCTGTACTCCGCCCGCGTGGCGATTGACGACGACCTCGTCTCCCCGCTGGCCGGCTGCGGCTGTGGGGGCTGAGCGGTGAACGGCATGAGCGGGCAGACATGGGACGGGTCGGAGACTGCCGGCGGTGGGCGCGCACCGGGCACGTCCGGTGCCGAGCGCACCGGGAGGTCGGGCCGCAGCGCCGCCGACGTGGTCGACTGGGACGCCGCGCTGCGCCTGGCGCGTGCGGGTACCCCGGCGGGGCCGCGCGTGCCCGGGGCGACTCGCCGGGGCGTTGT
>NZ_JAWDJJ010000242.1:0-2414 GCF_032465695.1 Actinomyces sp. MRS3W | reverse complement strand
GTGGGGGCCTCGGGCGGGAGGCTGGGTGGGAGCTTCTTGCCGCGGCGCTCCGCCTCCGGCATGGCGGCGAGGTCGGCGGCCAGACGCTGGCGGCGCTGCCGGTAGTGCTGGGCGGACAGCGTGCCGTCCGCCGAGGAGCCCTTGACCTTTCCGGTGTTGCCGTCGGTGTACTGGGTGGGGAAGAGCTCCCGCATGGCGGCGAGGACGCTTTCCTCGTCCGCGGTGCCGCCCTCGTCCAGCACCGACTGGTGGGCGACCTGGTACTGGTCGTAGAGCCGGTCAGGGTCATACCCCTCTAGGATGTGCTTCTTGGCCTCCCAGTCAGGGACGATCTGGCAGTCACAGTTGTCGTGGCCGGAGCGTGCGGCCGCGTCCTCGCTGCTGTAGGCCCAGCCCCGGGACGCGAGCATCGTGCACCAGGCGCACGTCTTGGCACCGCGCGGTACCCTCGCCCAGGCCGGGTGCGCCGGGTCACGGCCCACGTTGTGCAGGATCGTGTCCCTGCCGGCGTACCGGTTCCACCGGGCGAGGGCGGTCTCGACCATGGCCCGCGTCTTGGCGGGGTCGTCGCCCCAGAGCTCACCGGCGGCGTAACGGACGGTGCCTTCCACGGCGGCCGGGCTCACGGGGGAGGTTGTTTGCGCCGCATAGGGGGGCAAGCCCGGGTTCTTGGCGCGCAGGTCGTCGTACCAGTCGGCCGCCGCCGTGGAGGCCAGGTCCCCGTACTTCACGCAGAGCGCCTGGACGACTTCCACGAGCGCGTCACGCACAGCGGCGGGGTCGTCGCCGATAACGGGCGCGAGCCTGGCCCAGACGGCGCGCAGCTCACGCCGGCAAAGGCGATCAATCTCGCCCTGCGCCCGCTGGTACTTGTCCAGGTCCCGCCGGGACGCCATCCCCCTTACGCCTCCCCGACGCCAGCGGACTGGGCGGCGGCCAGGCGGTCAAGGACGCTCGACGCCCCGGCTGTGCGCCGCTCGGAACGGATCTCGTCGATCTCCTCCGTGGTCAGCCCTGCCTTCCGCAGGGCGACGGTAGTGTCTGCGACCTGGGGAAGCGCCTGGACAAGCTTGACGATGTAGTCGGACTGGGCGGCCGGGGACGCCTGAGTGGTCGGCGTGTACTTCACGGCCAGCCGCCAAGACTCAGCCGGCGGCTCGGCTGACCCGTCACGCAGCATGACCGCATCCTCCGCGATACGCCGCAGCGGGCCGGTGAAGATGTGCCACTGGTAGTCGGCCTCGCCCGCGAGCGCGGCCTCGGCGGCGAGCATGGCCTCGGCGCTGGTGGGGTTGTCGGCGAACAGGCCGACGGAGGACTGGGGCAGGTTGGTCTCGGCGCAGAAGTTCTGGGCAAGCTGCCGGTACATGGACAGGTGCGGTTCCATGGACATCTGCGCGAACTGGCCCATGGTGGGGATGTCCCCGTTCTCGTTGGCCTCCAGGGCGGTGATGCGGCCGGTGATGGCGGTCCACCGGCTGATGTCCTTGAAGGCGTCGGCGTCGGCGCCGAGCACGTACCGCTGCGGACTGCTGAAAAACTCGGCTGAGGTTTCGGCGCGCACCATGGTGCGGACCGCCGCGTCGGTGAGGTAGCGGACCTCGCGACTGATCCGGGAGTGTCCGAACGGGCGGCCGAGCTGGGGGTCATAGACCAGGGGCTCCACCAGGACGCGGCCCGTGGCCTGTGGAGTGCGGCTGGTGGACCAGGCCCCGCGGTCGCGGGTGGCGGTGATGATGGCCTCGCGCGTGTACACGGTGACGGCGGTGGGGTGGCCGTCGTCGTCGATGTCGGTGACAGCCATGGCGGCCTTGAGCGTGCGGGTGCGCCGGTCCCACAGGGCAGCCGTCCAGTTCGCGTCGCGCGCCTGGATGACCACAGGCGGCTCACCGTCCCCGCCCTTGGTGACGGTCAGGAAGGCGACCGCGTGCTTGTATGCGGAGTTGATGGCCTGGGCTAGCTCGACCTCGAAGTCGTTGCGGGCGAGCAACTCGCCGAGCTCGAAGGGGTCGGTGGAGCCGTCCAGCGCGTATCCCTCGAAGATGTGCTTGCGGGCCAGCGCCTTCACGGCCTTGGCGGGCCAGCCGAGCGCCGCCCGCGTATGCTGCATCTGCGGTGGGATAGAGATCCCCAGATCCTGGAAGGCGCGGTGGCCGTCGTAGTAGACGTCCAGGAGCGCGTTCTTGGCTCGCACGCTCTCCCACTTGCGGTGTAGGCGTCGCACGAGCGCCTGCTCCGCGTCGGTGAGGCCGGGCAGCATCATGGGCACTTCGGCGACGGCTGTCTCAGTCACAGGATGCGCACTCCTCTCGTGGTGCTGGCCGCACGCGGGCGGCGCTTGGTGGTGCGTGCGGCCCACAGGGCCAAGGTGATGGCGTCCAGGCCCGCCGTCGTGCGCCCGTCGGGGGCAGACC
>NZ_JAWDJJ010000241.1:0-13386 GCF_032465695.1 Actinomyces sp. MRS3W | reverse complement strand
GGCGTCGCAACGGCGCCCGCCGTCCGTCACCGATCCACGGGAGGACCACCATGACCGCCACCACCGATGAATCCGTCTTCGCTGCCGAAAACATCTTCGGCAAGGGGGAGCTGAACGCCGCCTACGCCCAGTACTTTATCGGCGACAGCTACCTCAAGAACCTCGTTGAGGACGACCAGTGCGCCGTCGGCGTCCACAACGTCACCTTCTCTCCCGGCTGCCGCAACAACTGGCACATCCACCACGCCACCTCCGGCGGCGGCCAGGTACTCATTTGCACCGCCGGCTCCGGCTGGTACCAAGAGGAGGGTAAGGACGCCGTTTCCCTGGAGCCGGGCAGCGTCGTCTTCGCTCGCGCCGGAGTCAAGCACTGGCACGGCGCCAAGGCCGACTCCTGGTTCTCCCACATCGCGCTCGCGGTTCCCGGGGAGAACACCTCCAACGAGTGGCTCGAGCCCGTTGACGACGCCGCCTACGCCGCACTCTGAACGACCGCCGGGGCCAATCCTTGAGATGTTTCGTCTCAGTTACCGCCGAGGTGTCAGTCTTGAGGCCAGCGCGGGATGCCCGCCCTGCTCAACGACGTGCTCCTGCGCCGCAATCGCACTCAAGCGATACTGACAGGTGAAGGAGTTCCCTCATGCAGGACGTTGTCGAGAAGGTTTATGAGCAGGTGGTGGCTCGCAACCGCGGGGAGGCCGAATTCCACCAGGCCGTCCGCGAGGTGCTGGAGTCGCTCGACCCCGTCATCGCCAAGCACCCCCACTACGCGGACAACGCACTCCTGGAGCGCATTGTGGAGCCCGAGCGGCAGATCATGTTCCGGGTGCCGTGGGTGGACGACGCGGGGCAGGTGCACGTCAACCGCGGCTTCCGCGTCGAGTTCAACTCCGCGCTCGGCCCCTACAAGGGCGGACTGCGCTTCCACCCCAGCGTCAACGTCGGCATTATCAAGTTCCTCGGCTTCGAGCAGATCTTCAAGAACGCCCTGACCAACCAGGCCATCGGCGGCGGCAAGGGCGGCAGCGACTTCGACCCCCACGGCAAGTCCGATGCCGAGGTCATGCGCTTCTGCCAGTCCTTCATGACCGAGCTCTCCCGCCACATCGGTCCCAACACCGACGTCCCCGCCGGTGACATCGGCGTCGGCGGCCGCGAGATCGGCTACCTCTTCGGCCAGTACAAGCGCCTGCGCAACAGCTACGACGCCGGCGTCCTCACCGGCAAGGGCCTGGCCTGGGGCGGCTCGCTCGCGCGCACCGAGGCCACCGGTTACGGCACGGTGCTGTTCGCCCAGTCCATGCTGGCCACCAAGGGCGAGACCCTGGAGGGCAAGAAGATTGCCGTCTCCGGAGCCGGAAACGTCGCCATCTACGCCATCGAGAAGGCTCAGCAGCTGGGTGCCAAGCCCATCACCTTCTCCGACTCCTCCGGCTACGTCGTCGACGAGGCCGGCGTCGACCTTGACCTGCTCAAGCAGGTCAAGGAGGTCGAGCGCGGACGCGTCGCCGACTACGTCTCCCGCCGCCCCGGCGCTCGTCTGGTCACCGAGGGACGCCCCTGGGACGTGCCCGTGGACGTCGCCCTGCCCTGCGCCACCCAGAACGAGCTCGACGCCGACTCCGCCGCCACCCTGCTGCGCAATGGATGCGCCGTCGTCGCCGAGGGCGCCAACATGCCCTGCACCCCGGAAGCCATTGCGGCCTTCCAGGCCGCCGGCATCCTCTACGCCCCCGGCAAGGCCTCCAACGCCGGCGGTGTGGCCACCTCCGCCCTGGAGATGGAGCAGAACGCCGGCCGCACCCGCTGGGACTTCGCCACGGCGGAGGCCAAGCTGGCCGGCATCATGGTCGACATCCACGACTCCTGCGTCGAGGCTGCCGAGACCTACGGTCGCCCTGGCGACTACGTCCTGGGCGCCAACGCCGCTGGCTTCACCCGCGTGGCCGACGTCATGATCGCCCACGGCATCGTCTGACCTCGCACGGGCATCCCGGCCGGGCTGATCTCAGCGAGGTCGCGCTCCGGCCATCCCCGCGCTCGACGACGGCACCCAGCTACTTTCCCACCGGTAGCTGGGTGCCGTCGTTGTGCTTGGTATTGCCGTGGAATATCACTCTCTGGACGAGGCTTATGGGAGTAATAAGTAAAGGCGTGGATAGCATCACCAAATTGTCATCATTACTAATTGGTATGTGCTATGGACCACAGGTGTCCTGACACTTATGGTGATGTCAATCGTTGGACCTACCGAGGATCATCATGAGACCGCATCTGGTGAGCAGGGCGGCCGTCTCCTTGACGGCCCTCGCCCTCGTAGTCTTTGCGCCCTCCGCTGCCGCGACGCCCGTCGTCGGATCCGCCGCGGCCGTGCCCGCCGACGGCCCGGTCGGGATATCCGCCCGCGCTGACAGCGACGGCGGCACCGTCATCAACCTGCTCGGGATCACCGACTTCGGTGGCCACATCGAGCGCGTATCCACACAGAGTGAAGGCACGCAGGTGGTGAGCGAACCGGGCGCCGTCACCCTCGCCTGCGAGGTTGCGGCCGCGCGGGAGGCGCAGCCCGACACGCTGCTGGTCTCCGCCGGAGACAATGTCGGCGGTTCGGCGTACGTCTCCTCGGTTCTGGATGATCAGCCCACCATCGACATTCTGGGTGCCATCGGCCTGGACGTCACCGCCGCCGGCAACCACGAGTTTGATCGGGGCGTCTCGGATCTCTCCTCCCGCCTGGCGGGCGCCTTCGACGCCCCCATCCTGGCCGCCAATGTCACCGGCGACGCCGCGCTGAGCGCGCAGGGGGATGGCGACGGGGTGTGGACCACTGAGGTTGGTGACGTCACCGTGGCCTTCGTCGGCGTCGTCACCGATGAGCTGCCCAGCCTGGTCGCCAAACAGGCCCTCGAGGGCGTGTCCGTCGCGAACGCCGTGGAGGTCGCCAACGCCCGGGCCGCCGCCCTCAAGGATGGGAAGGCGGACAACGGAGAAGCCGACGTGGTGGTCGTGCTGGCGCACGAGGACGCCGACGTGTACGGCCCGCAGTTCAACGGCTCGGTGGACGCCGTCGTCGGCGGCCACACCCACGCGCCTTACGCCGCCACCGTCACCGGCAAGGACGGCAATCGGATCGCCATCGTCCAGCCCGGCCAGTACGGCAACTCGCTGGGGAACATCACCCTGTCGGTCGATCCGGACACGGGCTCGGTCAGTGTGCTGCAGGTGAAGAACATCGACTTGACCGCTTCGACCTGCACCACCGACGCCTACGGCGTCCAGGCCATCGTCGACCAGGCCGTGGCGGACTCGCGCGAGGCCGGGGCGCGGGTGCTAGCCACTCTGGACACGGGCTTCTACCGTGGTACCAACGACGGGTCCGACCCCGGCGCCAACCGCTCCACTGAGTCCACGGCTGCCGACGTCATTGCGGACTCCTACCGCGCCTGGCTCACCACGGATATCCAGCCCGAGGTCGACCACTACATCGGTCTCATGAACCCGGGTGGTGTGCGTGCCGACTATCTGCCCGGGGAGCTCACCGAGGGGGAGGCGTACACGGTGCAGCCCTTCGGCAATGAGATGGGGTACGCCACCTACTCCGGCGCCCAGGTCAAGGACATCCTCGCCCAGCAGTGGCAGCCCGGCACCTCTCGGCCGCTGCTCATGCTCGGGGTGTCCGGCAACGTCCAGGTGTATATCGACCAGGACGCCGCCGAGGAGCTTGAGGGGTACTGGAGCCGAATCTCCGCGGGCACGCAGTCTGCCGCCGACCTCACCGATGCCATTGAGGCCGCCCGTGGCCGTGTCATCCGCTCCGTCTACGTCGACGACGCCGAGCTGGCAGATGACGCCGAGGTGGTGGTCGCCTCGAATTCCTTCATGCTCTCCGGTGGTGACGGCTTCACCATCCTGCGTGAATCGACACCGGTGAGCACCGGCGTCCTCGACCGCGCCGTCACCGCCCAGTATGTGCAGACGGCGTCCACGGCGTCCGCCGACCTGGCCAAACGGCAGATCGGCGTGGATCTGGATACCGACTCGGCCGGCGGCACCGCCACGGTCCGCCTGACCGGGCTGAACTTCACCGCGGCCTCCGAGCGCTCCGCTCCCGGTGCCGCCCAGGAGGTGACCGCCACGGTGGCGCTGGCCGACGGCGGCACCCAGCAGCTGACCAGCGCCGTCATCGACACCACCATCACGGCGGACCTGCCCGAAACCGGGACGGCCACCTTGCGGCTCGCCCTGCCCGACGACGTCGCCACCAGCCCCTGCCCGACGCCGACCCGGGCGGGAGTCACGGCACAGACCGCCTGCGCCGTCGTCTCCTTCACCCTGGTCAATCGTGACGGCAGCACCCGCAGCATCGACCTGGCCGCCCACGTCCCCGCTGCGGCCGCCGCCTCCCCGGCCGACTCCGCCATGCCGCCCGTCAGTGACCAGGTCATCGCCGTGCCCGGCGACGACGATGCCTTGGCGGAAACGGGGGTGCCGGCCTTCCTCGGCTCCGTCGGCGTCATGTCCGCCACGTTGCTTGTGGCGGGCGGGACCGCCTGCTACCGCGTGGTGCGCAGGGCCTCCCGAGCCGGGGTGGTGCCGTACCGTCGGAGCCATGAGACGACGCATTGACCCCGTTACCGGTGCCCGCGCGGTACGCCAGTGGGCGGCCGACGTCGACGCCGGCGCCCGCCCGCAGCGGGCCACCGCGGCGACCGCCGTGCGCTACACGCTCGAAGAGCTGGCCGCCTGCGCCCCCGGGCGCGCCGTGGAGGTGCGCGTGCCGCCCTTCGGTGTCACCCAGGCGGTGGCCGGTACGGTGCACCGCCGTGGTACCCCACCCAGCGTGGTGGAAACGGACGCCGCCACCTGGCTCGCCCTGGCCACCGGGCGCCTGGAATGGGAGGACGCCCTGGCCTCCGGGGCGCTGCACGCCTCCGGGGAGCGCTGCGATCTGTCGGCATATCTGCCACTGCTGCGCGCGTGAGTCGGGTTGGCCTGGAGCGAGCACGCGGGGTGGTCCGTGAGTGCGCGGGTAGTCCGCGAGCGCGCCGGGCAGCCCGCGAACGCGCGCGTCTAGGCGGCGTTCTCGGCGGCTGGGGAGCGTCCCCGGCGGTGCGGGTGCATGCTCGGCGGCCGGGGATGTGCGCGCCGGTGCTGGGGCGCACTCGCCGGCCCGGGGTGCATGCTCGGCACCGTCAGGTGAACTCGGCGTGTTGGCCGCCCACAGTGCGCCCGGATGCCCGGCCGGGCATTGATCTTTGACTATTTGTCGTTTCTCTCTTCCCATGAAGTCCGTTCGGGCATATGATCGTGTCCGAACGGACTTCATGGGAGAGGTACGGCATGAACGCAGAGCAGCGCCAGCAGGACATCGTCGACACGGTCGCCCGCGAGGGCCGCGTTGCCGTCGCCGATCTGGCCGCCCGCTACGCCGTCACCGTCGAGACCATCCGCCGCGACCTGACCGCGCTGGACCGCGTGGGCGCCCTGCGCAAAATCCATGGCGGCGCGGTCCCGGCCACCGTCCTGGCCCTGCCGGAGACCGCCGTCGCCGAACGGGAACTGCTCGGCGCCACCGCCAAGCAGGCCATCGCCGCTGCCGCCATCGCGGCCCTGGAACTGCGGCCCGGCGCCACCCTCCTGCTCGACGCCGGCACCACCGTCGGCTGTTTCGCCCGGCTCCTGCCCGAGGGGCTGGGTCTCACCGTCATCACCGACTCCGTGCTCACCGCCGCGCTGTTGGCCGGCCGCAGCGACCTGACCGTGCGCATGCTCGGCGGCCAGGTCCGCGGCATCACCCAGGCCGCGGTTGGCCCCGAGGCCCTGAGCACGTTGGCCACCCTGCGCGTCGGGGTTGCCGTCATGGGCACCAACGGTTTGACCGCTGAACACGGCCTGTCCACCCCGGATCCCGACGAGGCCGCCGTCAAACGTGCCATGGTCCATGCCGCCGGCCGCGTCGTTGCGCTGGCCGACGCCACCAAGATCGGCCAGGAGCACCTCGTCTCCTTCGCCGACCTCGACGACGTCGATCTGCTCGTCACCGACGCCGCCCTACCCGCTCCACTCGCCACCCAACTCGCCGACACCGGAACCGAGGTACGCATCGCATGATCGTCACGCTCACCCCCAACCCCTCACTCGACCGCACGGTCACTCTGTCCGGGCCGCTTGTGCGCGGCGGCGTCAACCGGCTGCAATCGGTCACCACCGAACCGGGTGGCAAGGGACTCAACGTCGCCCGGGTCCTGGCTCGTGCCGGGCAGGCAGTGACCGCGGTTTTGCCCGCACCCGAGCACGACCCGCTCTTGGCAGCCGTGCACGCCCTGGAGACGCCCGGTCTCAACGCCGTCGCCGTGCACGTCGCCGGGGCGGTGCGCATCAACACCGCCGTCACCGAACCGGACGGCACCACCACCAAGCTCAACGAGCCCGGTGCCGCTCTCAGCCCCGCCGAGGTCGGCGCCATTGAAACCGCCCTCGGCAATGCCGTGGCGGACGGCTCCGGCCACGTGCCCGGGAATCCCGCGGGCCGACCGGACAACGCCGCCGCCGCTACTGCGGCCGCCACTCGCGACTGGGCCGTTTTGTCCGGTTCGCTTCCGCCCGGCGCGCCCACCGACTGGTACGCGCAGCTGGTCCAGCTCCTGCGTGAGGTGTCTCCCGGGCTGCGCATCGCCGTCGACACCTCCGACGCGCCCCTGGCGGCGCTGGCCGCCGCTCTGCCGGACGCCGCCCCCGACCTCATCAAACCCAATGGTGAGGAGCTCGGCCAGCTGGCCGGGCTGCCTGCCGACCGCGCCACTGCACTCGAGCAGGGCGCCGCGGCGGGTGATTACGGTCCCGTCGCCGACGCCGCCCGGGTGCTGGTGGAGCGCGGAGTACGCGCTGTCATGGCCACCCTGGGCGGGGCCGGCGCCGTCCTGGTCACCGCGGCGGGCGCCTGGCGCGCCACCGCCCCCGCGGTGCCCGTCATCTCCACCGTCGGTGCCGGAGACTCCTCCGTCGCCGGCTACATCCTCGCCGACGTCCGCGGCGGCGACGCTCCGAAGCGCCTCGCTACCGCCATGGCCTACGGCTCCGCCGCCGCCGGCCTGCCCGGAACCACGCTACCCGGCCCCGCGGATCTGCCCGCGCAGGCCGCCGTCGTCACCTCGCTCTGACCATCCAACCCGTCCCGCACCGGCGGGGCGGAACCACCAGGAGACACCAAGGAAACACCATGTCCGAGCCCACATCCGCAGCTCAGACGCCGCTCATCGTCCCCGAACTCGTCCGCCTGGACGCATCCGCGGGCACCGACAAGCAGGCCGTCATCAACTACCTCGCCGACGTCGTCGCCGCTGGCGGCCGCGCCGACACCCCCGAGGGACTCGCCGCCGACGCCCTGGCCCGCGAGGCCACCGCGCCCACCGGCATCCCTGGCGGCATCGCCATTCCGCACTGCCGCAGCCCGCACGTGCTCGCCCCCTCGCTCGGCTTCGCCCGGTTGCAAACGCCGGTCGACTTCGGCGCAGCCGACGGCCAGGGCGCCGACCTCGTGTTCATGATCGCCGCGCCCGCCGGCGCCGACGACTTCCACCTCCAGCTGCTGGCCAAACTGGCCCGCGGCCTCATGAAGACCGAGTTCACCGACGCCCTGCGCGCCGCCGCCACGCCGGAGGAGGTCACCCGCCTGGTCACCGAGCAGGTCCAGCCCGAGCTGCTCGACGCCGGCGCCGCACCCGCTGCGGGGGAGGAGGCCGCCGCGCCCGCAGACACCGGACGCGTCATCGTCGGGGTCTCCTCCTGCCCCACCGGTATCGCCCACACCTTCATGGCCGCCGAGGCCCTCGAACAGGCCGGCAAGGAGCGCGGCGTCACCGTGCGCATCGAGGGGCAGGGATCCGGCAAGATCGACTGGCTCGACGCCGACCTCGTGGCCGCGGCCGACGCCGTCATCTTCGCCCACGACCTGCCCGTCAAGGGGCTGGAGCGCTTTGCCGGCAAGCCGGTCATTGACGTCGGTGTCAAGGCCGCCGTCAACGATGCTGGTTCCCTAGTTGACCAGGCCCTGGCCGCCATCGACGACCCCGCCGCCAAGCGCGTGGCCGGAGGCGCGGGCGGCGGCGAGGCCGAGGCCGAGGAGGAACACGTCCACTGGGCCCGGCGCCTGCAGCGCTCGGTTATGACCGGCGTGTCCTACATGATCCCCTTCGTCGCGGCCGGCGGTCTGCTCACCGCCCTCGGCTTCCTCTTCGGTGGCTACGACATCACCACGAATGCCGAGGCCATCGTCACCGGCTCCAGCCTGTGGAACCTGCCCGACCTGTCCAACCCGGACATGGCCGCGCCCAACGCCCTGGGCGGTTCCCCGCTCCTGGCCTACATCGGCGCCGTGTTCTTCATGCTGGGCAGCACCGCCATGAACTTCCTGGTGCCGGCGCTTGCCGGATATACCGCCTTCGGGCTGGCCGGGCGTCCCGGCATCGCCCCCGGCTTCGCCATGGGCGCGCTGTCGGTTGCGATCGGCGCCGGCTTCATCGGCGGTCTTATCGGCGGCCTGCTCGCCGGCTACATGGCCTCCTGGCTGGCGGGCTTGGACGTGCCCCGCTGGCTGCGCAGCCTCATGCCGGTGGTCATCATCCCGCTGTGCACCACGCTGGTGGTCGGCTCGATCATGTACATGCTGCTCGGCAACCCGCTGGCCTCCTTCATGACCTGGCTCAGTGAGTCGCTCACCTCCATGGCCGACTCCGGCTCCGCCATCTTCCTGGGCATCATCCTGGGCCTCATGATGTGCTTCGACCTGGGTGGGCCGGTCAACAAGGCCGCCTACCTGTTCGCCACCGCAGGTCTGTCCGCCGCGACCACGGCCTCCTATGAGATCATGGCGGCCGTCATGGCCGCCGGCATGGTGCCCCCGCTGGCCCTGGCCCTGGCCACCACCGTGCGGCCGGGCCTGTTCACCGACGTCGAGCGGGACAACGGGCGCGCCGCCTGGCTGCTGGGAGCTTCCTTCATCTCCGAAGGCGCCATCCCCTTCGCCGCTGCCGACCCGCTGCGCATCATTCCGCCGTCCATGGTGGGCGGTGCCGTCACCGGGGCCCTGTCCATGGCGCTGCACGTGGGCTCGCGCGCCCCGCACGGCGGCATCTTCGTGTTCTTCGCCATCGACAACGTGCTCGGCTTCTTCCTCTCGATTCTTGCCGGCATGATCGTCACCGCCGTCGGCGTGGTGATCCTCAAGCAGATGCGGGCACGGAAGCTCCTCGCCGAGGCCAAGGCCGAAGCGGCGGCAGCAGCCGCCTGAGTCGGACGGTTCATTCTCAGCGTCGAGGTCGGTCGCTATGGCCGGCCTCGACGCTGTACTACGTCACGACCCCGGTGCGCACGTCAAAAGGAGGTGTGACCAGGCGCGTAATGGAGTGAAGAGGCCTACACTGAGCGCATCCCCACCCGCCCCCGATCTGTCGAGGCTTGTTCATGGCACACCTATTCCGTCGTCTCGTCGCCTTGATGGCGGCCCTTGCCCTGGGATCCCTAGCACCAGCACTGGCCGCCCCGGCCACGGCCGCGGAGCCCGCCACCACCACAATCAACATCCTCGGCATCACCGACCTGCACGGGCATATCGAGACCACGAGCGACGAGCCCGGCGCCGTCACCCTGGCCTGCGAGGTCGCCGCCGCCCGCGCGCAGAACCCCAGCACGCTCTTCGTCTCCAACGGCGACAACGTCGGCGGCAGCGCCTACATCTCCTCCGTTCTCGACGACCAGCCCACCATCGACGTCCTCAACGCCATCGGCCTGGACGTCACCAGCGCCGGTAACCACGAATTCGACAAGGGCATCACGGATCTCTCGGACCGCCTCCTGCCCGCCTTCAACGCCCCCATCCTGTCCGCCAACGTCACCGGCAACGCCGCGCTGGCCGCCGAGGGCTCGGGCGGCGGCACCTGGGTCACCGAGGTCGACGGCATCAAGGTCGGCTTCGTCGGTGTCGTCACCGAAGAGCTGCCCAGCCTCGTGTCCAAGTCCGCCCTCGAGGGCCTCACGGTCCTGGACGCGACCGCCACCGCCAACGAGCGCGCCCGCACCCTCAAGGACGGCGACGCCTCCAACGGGGAGGCCGACGTCGTCGTCGTCCTCGCCCACGAGGACGCCGCCATCTACGGCAACCAGTTCAACGGTGACGTCGACGCCGTTGTCGCCGGCCACACCCACGTGCCCTTCGCCGACGTCGTCAAGTCAACCGACGGTACCGACATCGCCGTCGTCCAGCCCGACCACTACGGCCTCAAGCTCGGCGAGATCTCTCTGACCGTGACCACGGCCGCCGACGGCACGAAGGACGTCACCGCCGCCACCGCCCGCAACCTCGACCTGGCGGAGTCCGACTGCACCACCGACGCCTACGGCGTGGCCGCGATCGTCGCCCAGGCGAAGACGGACTCCGAAGCGGCGGGCAACGAGGTCGTGGCGACCCTCGGCTCGGACTTTTACCGCGGCACCAACGACGGCACGGACTACGGCGCCAACCGCTCCACCGAGTCCACCGCCTCCAACCTCATCGCCACCTCCTTCGCCTCCTGGCTGTCCACGGACATCCAGCCGACCACCGACTACGCGATCGGTCTCATGAACCCCGGCGGCGTGCGCGCCGACTACGCCGCCGGCGAGCTCACCAAGGGCGAGGCCTACATGGTGCAACCCTTCGGCAACGAGATGGCCTACGCCACCTACACGGGCGCCCAACTCAAGGAAGTCCTCGCCGAGCAGTTCCAGCCGACGACGACGCGCGCCGCGCTCATGCTCGGCACCTCCGACAACGTCGAGGTCTACCTCGACCAGGACGCCGCCGACCAGCTCGAGGACTACTTCACGCAGATCTCCACCGCCGCCTCCGAAGAGGAACGGACCGCACTCACCGAGAGTCTCGCCGACGCCATCGCCGACGCGCGCTCGCGGGTCATCGACGCCGTCTACATCGACGGCGAGCTCCTCGACGACGCGGCGAGCGTCACCGTCGCCTCCAACACCTTCCTGCTGGCGGGCGGGGACAACTTCGACACGCTCGGCAACTCGACGATGATCAACACCGGCATCCTCGACCGCGACGTCACCACCGACTACCTCGCGCGCACGGCGCCGGCCACCGCCTCCTACCGCACGCACCAGGTCGGCACCTCGCTCGCCATCGACGGTGACACCGTGACGGCCCGCTTCACCGGGCTCAGCTACACGGCTACCGCCGAGCAGGGCGTGGGCGACGCGGCCACGTCGATCACGGCCACCGTCACCATGGCCGACGGCTCCACCCGCACGCTCGCGACCAGCGACATCGACAACACGATCACCCCGGGCCTGCCCGAGACCGGCCAGACCACGCTCACCTTGACGATCCCCGACGGTGTAGCCACCCAGGCATGCACGATCGACGGCGTGAGCACGACATGCGCGATCGTCTCCTTCACCGTCACGAGCGCCGACGGCTCTACCCAGACGCTTGCCGTCACCGCCCAAGTCACGCACACGGCCTCGCCGACACCGACGGCCAGTCCAGCGCCGACCGGCGGTGAGACGACCGCCGCGCCGGCGGGACCGACCGCGACGGCGCCGACGGCCCCGGCAACATCCGCAACGGGGCACGGCACGCGGGGAGCGCTGGCCCGCACCGGCGCACCAATCGCCCTCGGTGTGCTCGCCCTCGGCCTCATGGGCGGCGGCACGCTGCTGACCGCTCGCCGACGCCACTAGCGCCGCCCGGAGCAGGGGAGCGGGCCGTGTGGAAGAATACGGGCGTGAGCTTTGGTGACCCCGGCCGGACCACCCCATCCTCCGGTGAAGTGCTCGCCCGTCCGCACCCCGAATCGCTCCTCGCTCCGGGCGAGGAGGTGAACGAGGAGTGCGGTGTCTTCGGTGTCTGGGCGCCGGGGGAGGAGGCCTCGCGCCTGACCTACTTCGGCCTGTACGCCCTCCAACACCGCGGCCAGGAGGCCGCTGGCATCGCCTCCACCGACGGCAGCAACATCCTCGTCTACAAGGACCTCGGGCTGGTCTCCCAGGTCTTCGACGACGGTGCCCTGTCCAGCCTCACCGGTCACCTCGCCGTCGGCCACGTCCGCTACGCCACCACCGGGGCGGGCACCTGGGAGAACGCCCAGCCGATGCTCGGCCCGGTCGCCGGCTCCACCCTGGCACTGACCCACAACGGCAACCTCACCAACACCCGCGAGCTCATGGAGGCGGTGTACCGCGCCAACGGTGAGGATCTCACCGGCGACCTCGGCCGTGGCTCCTCCACCGACACCGCCGTCATCGCCGCCCTCATGGAGCTGGTCTCCCAGCGCGGGAGCTTGGACACGTGGGACTACGACGCCGTCGACGCCGACTCCTCTCTCTATCAGGCGCTCGACCCGGCCACCGCTGCGGCCACCCCGCCGCTGAGCATCCCCCAGGCCGCGCGGCGGGTGCTGCCCATGCTGCGCGGCGCCTTCTCCCTGGTGTTCATGGATGAGCACACCCTGTACGCAGCCCGCGACCCGCACGGCGTGCGTCCCCTCGTGCTGGGGCGGCTGCAACGCGGCTGGGTCGTCGCCTCCGAGAGCGCTGCCCTGGATATTGTCGGTGCCGCGTTCGTCCGCGAGATTGAGCCCGGCGAGCTCATCGAGATCGACGCCGACGGCGTACGCTCCACCCGCTTCGCCTCCGCTCGCAGGGCCGGCTGCGTCTTCGAATATGTCTACCTGGCTCGCCCCGACACGCGCATCGCCGGCCAGTCCGTCATCGCCGCCCGCAATGCCATGGGCGCGGCCCTGGCCCGCGAGCACCCGGTGGACGCCGACCTGGTCATTGCCACCCCCGAATCCGGTACCCCGGCCGCCATCGGCTACGCCCAGGCCTCCGGCATTCCCTACGGGCAGGGACTCATCAAGAACGCCTACGTCGGGCGCACCTTCATCCAGCCCACCCAGACCCTGCGTCAACTGGGTATTCGGCTCAAGCTCAACCCGGTACGCGAGGTCATCGCCGGGCAGCGCCTCGTCGTCGTCGACGACTCGATCGTGCGCGGCAATACTCAGCGCGCCCTGGTGCGCATGCTGCGCGAGGCCGGCGCTGCCGAGGTCCATGTGCGCATCTCCTCCCCGCCGGTGCTATGGCCCTGCTACTACGGCATCGACTTCGCCACCCGGGCCGAACTCATCGCCACCGGCATGAGCGTGGAGGAGATCCGTCAGTCCATCGGCGCCGATTCTCTCGGCTACCTGTCTGTGGACGGCATGGTTGCCGCCTCCGGCCAGGGCGCCGACGCGTTGTGTACCGCCTGCTTCACCGGCAGCTATCCGATCGCCCCGCCGCGGGAGGGCGCCCTGCCCGGCGCCCCTGCGGTGACCCGCGTCCCCGGCG
>NZ_JAWDJJ010000240.1:0-1927 GCF_032465695.1 Actinomyces sp. MRS3W | reverse complement strand
ACCCAGTCCCTCCCCTCATCGGCGGAGTTGGAGCGTGAGGCCGAGCGGACATCCCGCTCCAACGCCTCCCCGAAGGCCGACGTCGAACGCGCCGGACAGCTACTGGGGCGCGTCAGCGAGATCTTCTCCCAGCGGGTCGTCGGCCAGGAGCAGCTGCGCATCGCCCTGGTTTCCAGCCTCATCGCCGGCGGACACATCCTGCTCGAATCCGTGCCCGGCCTGGCCAAGACCACCGCCGCCCAGACGCTGGCCGCCGCCGTGTCCGGCAGCTTCCACCGCATCCAGTGCACCCCGGACCTCATGCCCAACGACATCGTCGGCACCCAGGTCCTCAACTACGCCACCGGCGAGATGACCACTCAGCTCGGCCCGGTGCACGCCAACATCGTGCTGCTCGATGAAATCAACCGCTCCAGCGCCAAGACCCAGTCGGCCATGCTCGAGGCCATGCAGGAGCGCCAGACCTCCATCGGCGGCGTCATCTACCCGCTGCCACAGCCCTTCATGGTGCTGGCCACCCAGAACCCCATTGAGGAGGAGGGCACCTACGTCCTGCCCGAGGCCCAGATGGACCGCTTCCTCATGAAGGAGGTGCTCACCTACCCGCGGCCCGCGGAGGAGGCCGACGTGCTCGACCGCATCGCCACCGGCGCCTTCGAAGAGCCCATCCGCACCCAGCCCATCACCACCGAGGACGTCGAATGGCTGGCGGGCGCCGTCGAACGCGTTTACGTCGACCCGGTTATCAAGCAGTACATCGTCGCCCTGGTCAACACCTCCCGCGGCGGCGGCCCCCGGCCCGTGCGCGGTCTGGAACGGCACGTGCGCGTGGGTGCCTCCCCGCGCGGCGGCATTGCGCTCATGAAGATCGCCCAGGCCGTCGCCCTGCAGGCCGGCCGCACCTACGTCACCCCCGACGACGTGCGCCTGCTCCGCTACGGGGTGCTGCGCCACCGGCTGGTGCTCACCTACGACGCCCTCGCCGACGACATCGCCCCCGAAGCCATCATCGACGCGATCTTCGCCGCGGTGCCCACCCCCTGACCCGCACCCACGAGTTGCCGCCCATGACCTCCAGCGCAGCCACGCCCGCTTCTCCGCCCGAACCGAACCCCGCCCGCCGACGCCGGTCCGGTTCCCGGGTGGCGCGCGTGCGCGGCCGCCTGTCCCTGCCCACCCTGCGCCGCTCCACCAGCCTGCTGGATGGGCGCCACCGCTCCGTGTTCGTTGGCCACGGCCAGGACTTCGACGACCTGTCCGCCTACCGGCCGGGCGACGACGTCACCGACATTGACTGGAAGGCCTCGGCCCGCATCGGCCAGCCGGTCATTAAGCGCTACCAGCGCGAGTCCAACCTGCCGCTGGTGCTGGCCGTGGACACCGGCCGCACCATGGCCGCACAGGCCGCCAGCGGCGAGGACAAGCGCGAGCTGGCGCTCGCCGTCGCCGAGGTATTCGCCTACCTGGCCCGGCTGCGCGGGGACACGGTCGCACTCGTCGCCGCCGACACCGCCCGCGTCGTCTCCCGCCCGCCGCGCTCCGGCTCCGAGCACGCCGAAATGATCCTGTCGCTGCTTGAGCGCCAGTTCGATGCCCTCACCCGCGACGACGACCTCGCCCCCGGCGCCCCCGGCCCGGCGCTGTCCACCCTCCTGGAACGGGTCTCCACCTGGCACCGTCGCCGCAGCCTGGTAGTGCTCATCACCGACACCTCCCACCCCGACGCCGCCACCGACCCCGCCGTGAGTGACCGGCTGCGCCGCCTGTCCGCCCAGCACGAGCTCATCGTCATCCAGATCGACGACGACACCCCGTTGGCTCCCGGCCGTGGCCGCGCCCGCGACGTCGAACTGTCCGGTGAGGTCCCCGCCTTCCTGCGCGAGGACGCCGACTTGGCCGCCCGCTTGCGGGCGGCCAAGTCGGCGTC
>NZ_JAWDJJ010000239.1:0-4020 GCF_032465695.1 Actinomyces sp. MRS3W | reverse complement strand
GGCCAGTTCAAGGGAGCGGCCGTCGGGCTGGACCCTGCCGACGTTGAGGTCATAGATCTGCTGGTAGGCGCGGCCGTCGCCGAGCGTACGTGCGGCGATGTCCCACATGTTGTCGTGGTAGCGCCCCGCTGGGGGCTGGACCACGTAGACGCGCTGGCCGACGAGTTCTGCTCCGACGTCGGCGGGCAGTTCGGTATCGCCCAGCATGTAGCGCACCTCCTGGTCCGCATCCTGATTCTGCGCGCCGGGGCTGTCTGCGGTGGGCGCGGCGTCCCGGCTGTGTGAGGCCGCTACTGAGGTCGCTGTGGTGTCGGCGATGGTGTCCGTTTGGACCGCCGCGACTGGGGCGGGCTGCGGAGCGGTAGCCGGTGCCGCTGCGGCGGCAGGCGCGACGACGGCGCCGAGAACCAGGGCGGAAGTGACCAGGCGGCGTACCAGCGCCTGGGTGCCGCCCGCGAGCGGCACATGCGCGGGCAGGCCGTGTCCCCGCAGTGCGGAGGCGAACTCGACGATGGTGCAGGCGGTGAATTGCAACCACGCCAGCCACACCACCCAGTTGAGTACGCCCAGCACGGCGTCAAGGGAGACCGCCCGGGTGATGAGTGACACGTCCAGGTGGTCGGGCAGCGGCGGCGGTCCCGCCTGCCAGAGCATGAGGCAGGGCACGCCGAAGATCACGGCTGCGAGGACGGCGGCAGACAGGAGTGAGCGCCAGGTGGGCTCACGCTGGTCCGGCGCCGGGGCGCGGAAGCGGGCCGGTCCGGGTGCCGTCTGCTGGAGCGTCGGGGTCACGATTCCTCCTGGTTGATACCGACCGCAGCATGGGCCGTACCAGTGACATGCACGTGCACGCTGCCCATGCCCACGAGACGGAGCGTGGTGGTGGGAACGTCCTCCTCCAGCGTGACGATGACCTCCGATCCGGTCACGGTCACGCTGAAGCCATCGGGGCTGATACCCGAGCGGGTGAGGTAGCTGCGGGCGGCCGAGCGGGCGCCTGCGGCGTCGAGGGTGACGCCGCCGCTGCCGCGCAGTGAGCCTCCCGCAATCTGTTGGGCGCCGGCCCGGGCGGCCTGCTCGGCCGTATCGGCCAGGGTGGCGCGTGCGTTGAGCGCTTTCCCGCCGTCGATGCATAACCCGGCCAGCGCCATGAGCACGGCAACCACGATGACGGCGAAGACGGAAGTCGAGCCGCGTTCGCGGGTGTCGGTGGTCATCGGGTTCCCCTCCAGGTGTCGACTGGTGAGACTGAGTTGGAGCTGACGGTGGTGGTTCCGGGCAGGAAGACCAGGCCGAGGTCGGCCAAGCGCACCTCGCAGCTGACGGTGACCTCCACCGAGC
Organism: Actinomyces sp. MRS3W; assembly: GCF_032465695.1. Taxonomy (NCBI): domain Bacteria; kingdom Bacillati; phylum Actinomycetota; class Actinomycetes; order Actinomycetales; family Actinomycetaceae; genus Actinomyces; species Actinomyces sp. MRS3W. The sequence goes on along the minus strand of NZ_JAWDJJ010000239.1, from coordinate 2,679 downwards.
CGCCCCGGGAGAAGCCGGATACGTCCGTGGCCGACGTGCATGCGGCGTTGGCGGTGTCGGCCGCAGCCAGGCTGGCGGAGGCGGCACGCGCGGCCGCGCCGACGGAGCGTTCCATGGAGGCGGCGCGGGCGGCGTCACGCGCGGCGGCCTGGGCCATACCCTCGGCGGAGACCCAGCGCCCCGCCGCTACCACGAGCATGACGACCATAAGCAGGACCGGGGCGATGACAACCATCTCCACCGACATGGTGCCGCGTTCACCGGCCCGCCGAGCAGCCAGGTGGCGGCGGGCGGCCCCGGTGCGGAAGCCGCCTTTCACGTGTCCTCCCGGAAGGTCTCGATGGGGGCGGTGACAGCGGCCTTAATGCGTGGGGCCAGGCCGGCCACAATGTCCATGGAGGTGCCGGTGACGGTGACCCGCGCCTGCTCGCCGTCCACGACGACGCTCACATCGACTCCGGTTAGGGCGCGGCCGCCACCCACCTGGCCCGCGTACCGCACGCCGTCGGCCTCCGCTTGGGAGATCTCGGACGGCGCGGTGCCACCCTCGCGTACCACCCGGATGGTTTCCCGGGCAGTAGCCATGGCCACCTCGTTGCCGTACCAGGACAACGCGACCTGGACAGTGACGAGGATGATGAGCATGAGCAGCGGGAAGAAGACCAGGAGCTCCACCGAGGAAGCCCCGGTCTCCTCGCGCAGTCGTCTGCGCAGCGGCGCCAACAGGGTCATCGGTCAGCCCAGGCTGGGCACCTCAAGGTTCGAGGAGGCGTCTTGAACGAGCCCGTAGATGACTCGTCCCACCAGGGCGGCCAGGACAATGAGGAATCCGGTAATGATGACCCATTCAACCGTGGAGGCGCCTTTCTCGGCGTCGGCACCGTGCAGGCGCCTGCGGGTCGCGTGGGTGAGGTTGCCGGCGATGATTTGCAGTGTGCACATGAGACGGAGCATGTCGGTTCCTTTCTGCAGGGTTCTTTCTCAAGGGGGAATCGGGGCGTGGTAGAAGGGGTCACGTGCTGCCCATAATCCCGGCGAGAGCCGGATAGACGAGGAACACGATGAACCCCATGGCGATGATGAGTTGAGCCACGAGCATGGATTCAGAACTCTCTCCGGCCTTGCCCTCGGCGTCGGCAAGTTCGCGGCGTCGCATGCTGGTGGCCCGCGCGGCGAGCGACTCACGGATCTTGGCTCCATCCTCGGCGACCAGACCGAGGGCAGCCGACAGATCGCGCAATTCGTCAATGCGCAGCTGCTCCCCGAGCTGTCCCATGGCAGCCCAGGGGGTCTCGCCACGCAGACGAGCGGAGGACAGGGCGTCGCGAATGCGCACCATGGCGGGGTCATCGGAGAGCGTTGCGGCCGCGTCGAGTGCCTCCGGAACGCCCCGGCCGGCGGCCAGCGACATAGACACCAGGTCGAGGTAGGACCCCACAACGTGCCGGAAGTCGCGGCGTGCCGCTTCGGCCTGGCTGCGCAAGCGGACGGTCGGCAGCACTGCCGCTAGTAGTCCGAGGATGAGGCATACCAGCACCGGCGTCTGCCAGGCGGTGACCATCCCCCATGCGCCCGCCAGGCCGACCAGCGTCAGCGGAGCTGCGAAAGCGATCAACCCGGACATGAGCGAAATGACGAGGTGCCGTTCCATGGATCTGCCCACGACGGCCAAGTCGGCTGCCAGCGACCCTAGTTCCAGGCCGGTGCGGCGTAGCAGGGCGGCGGCACGAAAGCCCATAGCGTCGAGCCAGTCCGGCAGGGCACGTTCAACCGGGTTGAGACGCTGAGCGTCCCGGCGCAGTCGGGTCTCGTCCCGCATGGTGTCGAGTTCGACCAGGGCGGGTGCCGGTTGCACCCGCGGCGGCGCGATCACCAGGATGAGCAGGAGGACGCCGGCGCCACAGACCGCGCCTCCGATCAGGATCCAGGTATTCATGCGGCCTCCTTCGCCGGCTCGACGCCGACGGCGCTGACGGTGAGGAAGCGACGCGGGAGCACAACCCCGGACAGCCGCCGCATCCACATCAGCCCGATCGCGAACAGGCCGACCACGATGAGCAGAACGAGCTGCCCCTGCACGGTGGAGTAGGGCGCAACGAAGCTGCGGTTGAACAGTGCCAGGCCCAGCATGACCAGAACCGAGAACACCACAACGATCTGGGCTGAGCGACGGGTGCCGGCGCGGGAGGCCGAGACTCGCTGACGCATGTCAAGCTCGGCGCGGGCGGTATCCGCAAGCGCGCCGAGCAGCTGCCGCAGTCCTGGACCGCGCAGCCGCGAGTTCATCATGAGCGCCGATACGATGAGATCCGCCGTCGGGTCATCCAGGTCATCGGCGAACTGGCGCAGCGCGGTAGCCAGCGGCACCCGCACTCGCATCCGATCCGCCAGCAGCGCCAGGTCCTCACGGATGACCGGGGCAGCGGCGTAGACCGTGGCGGGGATGGCCTGCTCTAGGCCCACGGCGCCGGCGATGGTGTCACGCAATGACTCCGCCCAGGTGGCCAGGGCTTCTATCTTGGCGGCTGCGACGCGCTCCTGCCGGGCGCCGCCGAATAACGCCGGCCACACCAGTACCAACACCCCGCCCGCGGCCGCCAGAACAATCCAGCGGGTGAGCACAAATACGGCACCGGCGACGCCGGCGGCAACCAGGAATCGTCGCAGCCTGCTTGCGGG
>NZ_JAWDJJ010000238.1:0-33986 GCF_032465695.1 Actinomyces sp. MRS3W | reverse complement strand
GATAGGGACGATAAGGGGCAGCGGGTCACCCGCACTGTCACGTGTCTCGAGCCGCTCGCGCAGGACTGCGGCCAGAGCGGCGACGTCGTCGGGCCGCAGCCCGCCACGCACAAGGAACAACGGGCGGCCGGGCGTGGTTGTGGTGGACACAATCACCAGGGTGGCACGAGTTCCGGCCACCGCCACACCAACAAGAACGGTTAGGGTAGATACGTGCGTGCCGTCCCCTACATCCTCGTACTGGCGCTGGCCCTGTATGCCCTCATCGACTGCGTGCGCACTCCGTCGGAGAACATGCCTGCGCACCTGCCCAAGCCCATGTGGATCCTCCTCATCCTGGTCATGATCGGGGTGGGGCCGATCGCGTGGATCATCACCTCGCGGGTTCGCGCCGCCGAGGAGCACGGTGGGGAGATTGAGCGGACCGTGTGGTCCTCTCAGGAGAGCGTCCGCCTGCACCTGGCGGAGCGGCCCCGCCCGGTCGCCCCCGACGACGACCCCGAGTTCCTCGCCCGTCTGGAGCGGGATATCCGTCGGCAGCGCAAGGACGGCACCTCGGACTCCGCCGGCCGCGACGATCACGGCAACCACGCGGATCCGGGCGACGACCCGAACGCCCACGGCGGCGCGGGCGGTCCGGGCATCCCCTCCGACGATTCCCCGGAGTCGTGACGGGCGCCGACGCCGGTACAAAGCCAGTCGCTGCGGAGCCTGCCGCCGCAGCGGAGCCGGCCGCCGCAGTGGAGCCGGACCCCGCAGCACCGGCCGCGACGCTTGTCCCCGGCGCCGGCACAGACATGACGGGGATGCCGGCCCCGACCGCCTTGGACTGGCACCGACATTGCCGCCTGGTCGGCCCGGCACGCTGGCAGCTTCCCCTGGTCGACGCGACGCTCACGGGGCTGTTCGCACTGGTGACGTTGGTGGAGTCCACCTTCATCTTCACGTGGGGTGCTCACCCGGTCTACCTCGCCAACGTGCTGATCGCCCTGGTGGTGACCGCCGCTCAGCCCTTCCGGCACCGCGCTGCGGTGGTCTCGGGCGTGGTCGTCTACCTGGCCATGGTGGCGTACGTTGTGCTGCTGCGCCTCTCGCCGGTCAATCTGGGACTCTCGCCGATCATCGTGGCGGTGCCGACGACGCTGCATGCGCTGACCCGTTGGGTCCCCAAGCGCGGCTGGGGCATGGCGGGACTGCTGGCGGCGCTCGTGGGCAGCATCCTCAACCCGGTGCTGCTGTACTCGCTCAACCCCCGCACCGCGGGTGTCGTCACCGGTCCCCCGTTGGCCTTCACCCTGGCCTGCGTGCTGGTCGTCACCGGCGTCTACCTGCGAGCGTTGCGGTTGCGCGCCCGTGCGGAGACGCTCGACCGAGCCGTTGCCGAGGCGGCGCTGCTGGCCTCAACCCGGGCGGTGTCCGCCGAGCGTTTGGCCATCTCGCGGGAACTGCACGACCTCGTCGGGCATGGGCTCACGGTCGTCAGGGTGCAAGCGGACACGGGGCTGGCCATCGGCACCCCGGAGGCCGCCCGCACGGCTCTGGTCTCGGTGCGCGACGCCGCCGACGCCTCGCTCGCCTCCACACGTGAGCTGGTGGCGCTGCTGCGCGACTCGGCAGCGGATTCCAGCCCGGAACCGCTGGCGGACCTGACCGAGCTGCCGACGGTGGTGGCGCGCTCGCGCGCCACCGGCCTGGAGGTGGACGCTCACCTGCCCGACGCCGACGCGCTCGCCGCCTGGAACCGCTCCTGGTCGGTGCTTCAGCGGCTCACTCTCAACCGGGTGGTCACCGAAGCCCTGACCAACGCCACCAAGCATGGTGGCGGTCCGGTCACCGTGGCGGTCGAGGTAGGCGGCGGCCTCTGCACGGCCCGCGTCACCAACCCGCTGCCGGGCATGTTGTCCCCGACCGCATCCGGTCGCATCCCGCAGGTCGCGTCGTCCCGGCCCGGATACGGTCTGGTGGGCCTGGCCGAGCGTCTGCGCCTGGTCGGCGGCACCCTGGAGGCCGGCCCCGACGACGGCGACGGTCGGCCGTGCTTCCGGCTCACCGCCGTCTTCCCCGTCAACGACGTCGCTCCCGCAGCTACCGGCGTTGACGCGCGGGATGCTCATGAGCCCGACCCGTACAACAGGAGGGGGCAATGACTGATTCGCCCTTGCGCATTGCCGTCGTCGACGACCAGCAACTGCTCGTCGCCGCTTTCCGCTCCTTGCTGGATGCCCAGCCCGACATGACCGTGGTCGCCACCGCGCACAACGGCGACGAGGCGCTGAAGGCGCTGCGGCAGGCGCATGCGCGCGGCGAGGCCGCCGACGTGGTGCTCATGGACATTCGCATGCCGGTGCTCGACGGTATTGCCGCTACGCGCCAGCTGCTGGCCGACCCGGGCCTTGGCAGCGACGCGCGGGAACGACCCCCGCGGGTGCTCATGCTCACCACCTTCCAGGAGGAGGACCTGGTCATGGGGGCGCTGCGCGCCGGTGCTTCTGGATTCGCTCTCAAGGATTCCGGCTCAGCGGATCTACTCACCGCGGTTCGCGCCGTCGCCGCCGGGCATGCCTGGCTGGATCCGGTCATCACCCCCTATGTGCTCCAAGCCCTGGAGGGTCGGCCCGACGCCGTCGGAGTCGCTGTGCCCGAGCCCGAACGACCCGCATCCGAGGCCGGCACCAATCAGGTCACCGTCACGTCGTCGGCGCCTGTCGGTACTCCCCCGCGCGACGGCGGAGCCGCCGCAGCCGCCACCGGGTTGCTGCCCGGCGAGAGGCTGACCCAGCGCGAGCGCGAGGTGCTGGATCTGGTATGTCGGGGGCTGTCCAACGCGGAGATCGCCGCCCGGCTGTATGTCGCCGAATCAACGGTGAAAACGCATGTCAAGGCCGTGCTAGGGCGCACCGGCTGCCGCAACCGGGTCGAGCTCGTCATCCACGCTTTCACCACCGGCCTGGTGCAGCCCGGGCGCTGAGAGTCGGCACCACAGGCCTTCCAGCCCGTGCATCAACATTGTGATGCGACCTTGAGCGGACAGCCAATTTCGTATACGATATCGCCATGAGCGAGCACCTTCTGCACGGCAAGCCGGTGAGCGAGGAGCAGATCCAGGCTTGGGCCGATGAGGCCGAGGCCGGCTACGATCTCACCACCCTGCCCGCTCCGCGTCGGGGCCGCCCGCCCGTGGGCGAGGGGCCGGGCACAGTGGTGCCCGTGCGACTGGACCAGGAGACGATCGCCGCGCTGACCAAACGGGCTAACGAGGAAGGTCTGGCCACGCGCTCGGACGCAATCCGCGCAGCCGTGCGCGAATGGGCACACCTTGCGTGAGTTGCACGAGTCCGCGCGCAAGCATTACCAGCGCGACCGCCTGGATGATGCCGCCGTACTACACGCCGTCGAGCACGTGCTTAACTCCCGTCCCCTGGACGACGAGACCGACCCGCGGCGCTGGCTCATGATCGGTGTCGACCCGGCAGGGCGGCTGCTCGAGATCGTGTCTCTGATCTTCGACGACGGCTACGAACTGGTCATTCATGCGATGAAGGCACGCAACCAGTACCTCACGGACCTCTGACAGTCTTCCCTCCCCCTCAAGGGGGAGACGCGCGACGATGATGCGGGCCCGGCCGTATCCCTAGTGGGGATCCGCCGGCAAACACGTCGGCGGAGGCTGGGACCCATGAGTCAAAGATCATCAGCATCGCCGACCACCTGGCCGTCAGCGTCCGCCGTGGACCCGCAGCGGACCGGGGAGTGCCTCGGCCCGTCGTCGGCTCCCGACGCAGCAGCGCACCAGTCGCCAGCCGCACGCGACCTCGCTGCGCTCCCGCCCGGCTTGGCCCTGCGGAATGTGAACGTCAGCTACGGCCGGCAGCGCGTCCTCACCGACCTGTCGCTCACCGCCCGCCCGGGCCGGGTTTACGGCCTGCTGGGGCTCAACGGCGCCGGCAAGTCGACCGCCTTCAACACCGCGCTCGGACTGCTGCGTCCCGCCTCCGGGACCATCGACATACTGGGTCGTCCCCTGGACCGGCGCAGCCTCACGCAGGTGGGGGCCAGCATCAACGGCCCGGCCTTCTACCCGCAGCTGTCCGCGCGCCGGAACCTGCACATCCACTGTCTGCTCACCGGAACCTCCACCGAGGTCATCGATCCGCTGCTGGAGCACGTCGGCCTGGAGCAGGCCGGGCGCAAGCGCACCGGCAGATTCTCCACCGGCATGAAGGTGCGCCTGGCGCTGGCGATGGCGCTGCTGGGCGACCCGGCGGTGCTCATCCTGGACGAGCCCCAGAACGGGCTAGACCCACAGGGCATTATCTGGTTGCGCGATCTGCTGAGAGAGCTGGCGGCGCAGGGCCGCACCGTTGTGGTCTCCAGCCACGTGCTGGGCGAGATGGCGCGCACCTGCGACGACATCGGAGTCCTCGCGGGCGGGCACATGGTCTATGAGGGGCCGCTGGCCGACTTCGCCGCCGCGGGCCATGACCTGGAGGAGGCCTTCCTGGCCGCCGTCGCCGGATCCCAGTACCGCGGGGAGGCACACCGATGAGCACCCGCAAGGCGCCGGCGCGCAGCTCCGCCCCGGACGCGACGTCCTCCCCCGTTCCCGGCGCCCGGGCCGTGCTGATGGCCGAGTTGTGGCGCAACCACCGCACCGCCACCTGGGGCGTGCCCGTCGCCGTGGTCGTATTCACCCTCCACGCCCTCATGGTGGCCCACGCCTCCCACACGGCGTCCGGATGGAACGACGGCGTGCTGCCCTGGTTGAACCCCTACCCCGCAGCCTTCGCCCTGCCCATGGGGGCGCTGACCGGGGCGATGCTGGCGTGGCGCGAGCGACGCCACCGCGCCGGAGGAACCGCCTGGCGCGCAACCAGCCCAACGCTGACTGCGGTGGCTCGCGTCGTCGTCCTGGCCGCCTCGGCGCTGGTCTCACAGCTGCTCCTGCTGGCGCCCGTCGTCGTCGACGCGCTCGTGCGGGGCGCCGGATTTGGCCCCTGGCAGCAGTACCTACTGTTTGTCCTGGCGATGTGGGTGGCCGTGACCGGGGCGAGCGTCTGGGGGCTGGCGCTGGGCCAATGGCTCGGCGGCGCCGCCGTCGGGCTGGCTCCGGCGTTCGCACTGGTGTGGTCGGCCGCGGGAGCGGTCCAGGCGGAGACCCCGACCTGGTGGATGCGCCCCTGGACCTGGGCGATCCGCCCGACTCTGCCGCTGCTGGAAGTGCACGGTAACGGCGTCGCCCTGGAGACGGGCTCGCCAGTATGGGACTACCCAGTGGCGCCGAGCGTACTGGGCAGTGCCCTGCTGTGCCTGGCGGGCGTCGGCGTCGTGCTGCTCGGAACGCGGCGCGCACACCTCATCCGTTCCGGATGGCTCAGCCGCCTCCTAACGCGGCCAACCCCCGTGCCCCAGGCGGATGACCTCACCGCCCCGGCGCACCAGGCCGGGCCGGTTCTGCCCGCGACGCCGGCCGACCGGGCGGACCAGGCCGTCCCGACGCACCGTCCCGCGCCGGTGATGCTGCCTGGACCGCGCAACACATTCCGCGCGATTGCGCTCGGCCTGCCCTGGCGGGTGTGGACAGTCCTCGCCGTCGTACTGCTGGGGCTGCTGGTGCTCACTCGCGCCATCTACTCCACCTCCTACTCGCTGCCCCTCTTCACCCTCGCGGGCATCCCGATAGCCGCCTACGTGGCCGGGGCGACCGCCTGGCGCGCACAGTCCGACGCCTGGCGCACACTGGTGCTGCGGGCCCGCCCGGGTGTGCTGACCGCCGCCAGCCTAACCTGGGCCCTCGTGCTGCTGGCAGCCGTGCTCATTCCTGCATGGACGGTGGCATGCTGGGGTGCCCCGCTGGCGCAGACCGACCCCCGCCTCGGGGCGCTGACCGCACCCGTGTACGTATTCATGGTGGCGCCCTTCGTCGCCTTCATGCTCGCCGCGCTCGCACACACCCTGGCGCAGCTGGCCGGGACGGCGGTGACGATCAGTGTGGGCGTGGGACTGTTCCTCGTGGGCCTGATCATCGACGGCAACGAGGCGCTGGTGGCGACGCCGCTGTGGCGCTTCGCCCCGTGGGGCTGGACTCAGGTCGTCGGCACCTACCCGCAGCGCTGGCCGCTGGTGGCGGCGGCGAGCCTGGCCATCGGGCTCATGGCTTTCGTCGTCAGCGCCGCCCGGGGCCGCGCCGTGGCCACTCGTCACCACGACTAATGCGCCGTCGTCGGCCCCCGATCCCGGCGAGGACGCGTCAGCCCAGAACCTGCGGCTGGAAGCGGGGCCAGTTGGAGGTGTCGACGGCGTAGCCCCAGGCGGCGGCGTGGACGAACCAGTCGGCCGGCAGCCAGGTGCGCCCCACCAGCTGGGGGTGGGTCGGCATGTAGCGGCACGCCCACATGACCAGGACCAGTTCGGCCCACTGCCCGCGCAGCTTCCAGCGCGCCGACCCCGAAGCGTTGGCGGCCGCCATGACCACCTCGCCCACCCCGGTCAGCTGCACCTCCTGCACATCGGCGAAGGCGATCGACATGACGCCCTCCCCGGTGCCCAGGTAGATGCCGTGGGTGGAGACCGTGAGCCGGGCGTAGGCGAGGTGGCGCCACTTCTCGACGGCGTCGGCCTCGGCAGCCCGCTTGCGCCGGGAGTTGAGGTAGGCCTGCCCACCGAAGAAGGCGGCGGTCAGTGCCAGTCCCACCGGCCCGCCGGCGAGGAAGAAGCCGCGTGAGGGGTTGTAGGTGGCGTCCCCGCGCCGCCACACGAGCATCTCGGCGTCGCAGGTGGCGAGCATGACCTCGTCGGCGGCGAAGGCGCGCCGGATCGGGTCCACCACCGGGGAGACCGGGTTGGGGCGGCGCCCGGCGCGCAGGGCCGTCAGCACCCCGGCGGTGTTCCACCACACGAAGTCCTGGCCGGTCCAGGGCCGCTGCGGGACCGGACGGGGCGGGGCGGCCGGGACGACGTCGACGCCCCGGGCCGGGGCCAGCTCACCCGCGCCGGCAGCACTCGCACCCGGGCTCGTGGCTGCCGCGTCGTCGGCCCCCGGGGAGGCGGACGGTTCCGGATCGGTCGGGGCTACGTCGTCGGGACGGGCGGGCTCCGGAGGCAGAGGGGTGGCGGTCATGCGTCCTCGGAGGCGCGGTGTGCGGGCGCGTCGGGATCCTTGAATTGTCCGACGGCGTGCCCGACGCCGTCACCGGAACCAACGTTCTCGGCGGCGGCAGAGGTTCCCGGCACCATGTCCTCGGCGCGGCGCAGCAGGTCGCCGGCCGGTTCCCAGTACGACAGGCCGACCAGTGTGCGCCCGTCGAAGGTGAGCGAGGTCAGCGACGCCAGGGCGCACTGGCGACGCCGCGGGTCGTGTGCGAGCGGGCGGCCCTCCAGCCATAGGCGTAGCGCCCATACCGGCAGCTGATGGGACACGAGCAGCGCCTCATGGCCCTCCGCATGCGCAATGGCGGCGCGAACCGCGGCGCTCATGCGTTCCACAAGCTGGGTGTACGGCTCTCCCCAGCTCGGGCGCAGCGGGTTTACGTAGTAGCGCCAGTGCTCGGGGCGAGCCAGGATCGTCCGGTCGCGGTTGATGGGCACGCCCTCGAAGTGGTTATCGGCCTCGATGAGGCGTGGGTCGCAGGTGGGGACGAGCCCGAAGGCGGCCGCGGTCGGGGCGCCCGACTCGCGCGCGCGTTCCAGGGGCGAGGTGATGACGGCGGCGATGTCGTGACCGGAGGCGGACAGGACGTCGGCGACCTGGTCGGCCATCTGCCGACCGAGCTCGGACAGGTGGTATCCGGGCAGGCGCCCGTAGAGCACGCCCTCGGGGTTATCAACCTCGCCGTGCCGCATGAGGTGAATGGTCGTACGCGCCATGGCGCGATTCTCGCACGCTCCGATCCCGAATGGCGATGTGCTGGGATGCTGCCGCGAGCGCCGCCGTCCCGTATGGTGCGTCCATGACGACTCGCAACGCCTGGGGCCTCGGCCTGGCCACCGTGACCGACGACGGCAACACCCTCGACGTCTGGTATCCCAAGCCGATTTTGGGCGAAGCCCCGGAGGACGGCGACGCCGACCTGCTGGCCACGCTGAGCTCCATGGAGCGCCGCGACCCGGCCCGCGGCGTCCACACCACGGTGGTACGCACCTCGGCGGACCTCGACGACGCCCCTCAGACCGTCGCCGGCGCTTACCTGCGCCTGCACATGCTCTCCCACCGTTTGGTACGTCCCAACACGATCAACCTGGACGGCATCTTCTCCCGTCTACCCAACGTGGTGTGGACGTCGGCGGGCCCCTGCGCCGTCGCCGGCTTCGAGTCCACGCGCATCCGCCTGCAAGCCTCGCTGGGGCGCCCCGTCCAGGTGCTGTCCGTGGACAAGTTCCCGCGCATGACCGACTACGTGCTGCCCTCGGGGGTGCGCATTGGCGACGCCGCCAACGTGCGCCTGGGCGCCTACCTGTCGGAAGGCACCACGGTCATGCACTCCGCCTTCGTCAACTACAACGCCGGCACGCTCGGACGCTCCATGGTGGAGGGACGCATCGCCCAGGGGGTTGTTGTCGGTGACGGCTCCGATATTGGTGGTGGCGCCTCGACCATGGGCACGATCTCAGGCGCCAGCGGTCAGCGTGTGGCCCTGGGCGAGCGCTGTCTGCTCGGTGCCAACTCCGGCCTGGGGATTCCCCTCGGAAACGACTGCGTGGTGGAAGCGGGCCTGTACGTCACCGCCGGCACGCGGGTGTCGCTCATGCCGCAGGGCGGTGTGGTCCCCGGATCGCACGGCCTGTTCAAGGAGCCACGGGTAGTGTCCGCCAGCGAACTGGCCGGAGCCTCGAACGTGCTGTTCCGCCGTAACTCGCAGTCTGGCGCGGTCGAGGCGCTGTCCCGCGGCGGCAAGGGCATCGAGCTGCCCCCGGGGATGCGACCGATCACCAGCCCCCAGTAGCCCGCGGGCCCCGTCCGCCTCATGTGCGCTCCCGGGGTGTGTAGAGGTGCAGGACGCAACCCGGGCACGCAGGTCGCCGCTGCGGTCTATGGAACGCCACTTCGCCGCCTAGTACGCCAGTTAACCGTTGGGTACGCCACTTCACCGTCTACTGAAGGCCTCCGAGGCGTTCAGCAGACCCCGAAGGGGCGTAGTAGACGGTGAAGTGGCGTAGTAGACGCCGCAGGGTGCAGGGCGGGCGCCATGGTGGGCGCTGCCGTGGTTGTGTGCGGGTGCTCAGGCAAGGTTGGTGGTGGCACGGTACGGTCCGACACGCCCGGGCAAGGTCCCTCGACGCCCATTGGTGAGCGCCGGCCCTGCGGCGGGCTCGAAAAGTGTCCATCTGTCGCAACTTTTGCGGTCCACACCGACCAGTTTCTATTAGAAACTGCCTCTGACCTGGGCAAATGCACTGAAGGCCGTCGGCCTGCACCGCTCCACGGCTTAAAAGTTTCGACCGATGGACACTTTCGCTACCGTCCACCGCCCTTGAGACGGCTGGCATCCACTACCGCCCACAGAAGAAGCGCCACCCGCAGAAGAAGCGCCACCCGCAAAAGAAGCGCCGCCCGCGGGAGGAGCACCGCCCACAGATCAAGCACCGTCCGCAACCCGGGACATCTATGGCCGTCATGCAAGACGACCGCCGCACCTACCCCAATTTTTTGTGACACGCGTTACTATAGATGTGCGCCTGAACGCTGTCGTCGATGGGAGCCTTGATGTCCACATCCACCCGCTCCCCCGTCAGCACGACCACCTCCAGCGGCGCAAATGCCTCAGCAGGCCCTCCTCCTGCACCTGCCCCATCCGGTGACCTGCCAGCGCCGCGCCCGCAGCGCCGCGCCCGCCCGTCCTTCACCACGCTCAAGACGACCATGGCGATCACCGGCACCATCATGGGGCTGTTCGTGCTCGTCCACATGATCGGCAACCTCAAGGCCTTCCAGGGGCCAGATACCTACAACCACTACGCCGAGTGGCTACGGGAGATCGGCTACCCGCTCATCCCCCACGAGGGCGTGCTGTGGATTCTGCGGCTGGTGCTGGGAACCTGCCTCATCTTGCATGTGGCCTCCGGCTTCACCCTGTGGTCGCGGGGCAGACGCGCCCGCGGCCCCTTCCGCCGCAAGCGCATGCGGCCGCGCACCTTCGGCGCCCGCACCATGGTGCTCACCGGCTCCCTCATGCTCGTGTTCATCATCGTGCACCTGCTCGACCTGACCATTGGCCGCCTGGTGGCACCCGGAGGCTTCCTGGCCGCCACCCACTCCGACGGGCAGATGACGGCATACGCGTATGAGAACCTCGTCGCCAGCCTGTCGCGCCCGCCCATGGCGATCTTCTACAGCCTGGTCATGCTCACCATCGGCGTGCATCTGGCTCAGGGACTGTGGTCGGTGGTCAACGACCTGGGCGGCACCGGCGGGCGCCTGCGCCGCATCTGCCTGGTCATCGCCATCGCCGTCGCCTTGGCCATCGCCATTGGCAACGGCATGCTGCCCCTGCTGGTGCTGAGCGGAGTGATCTCATGAATGCCGGACCGCCGCCCCCGGTCGATGCCCTCTACGACGTCGGCCCCGACCTTGACCCGAATCTGCCCGACTGCCCGCCCGCAGAGGCCTGGACGCGCCGGCGCGACGAATACCGCCTGGTCAACCCCGCCAACCGACGGCGTCTGACCGTCATCGTCGTCGGCACCGGCCTGGCCGGCAGCGGCGCGGCCGCCACCCTGGGACGCCTGGGCTACCGGGTCGAGTGCTTCAGCCTGCACGACCTGCCCCGCCGGGCCCACTCCGTGGCCGCACAGGGCGGAATCAACGCCGCCCGCGCCCGCAAGGTCGACGGCGACTCCCTGAACCGCTTCGTCAAGGACTCCGTCAAGGGCGGCGACTACCGGGGCCGCGAGGCCGACGTGGTGCGCCTGGGGATGGAGTCGGTGCGGGTCATCGACCACATGTACGCCATCGGCGCCCCCTTCGCCCGCGAGTACGGCGGCCAGCTGGCCACCCGCTCCTTCGGCGGCGTGCAGGTCTCCCGCACCTACTACACGCGCGGCCAGACCGGCCAGCAGCTGGAGGTGGCCTGCGCCCAGGCGCTGCAGGAGCAGATCGACGCGGGCACCGTGCACATGCATGCACGCACCGAGATGCTCGACCTCATCGTCGCTGACTCCCGCGCCCAGGGCATCGTCACCCGTGACCTGCTCACCGGCCAGATCCGGGCCTGGACGGCGCACGCCGTCGTCCTGGCCACCGGCGGCTACGGCAGCGTCTACCACTACTCCACCCTGGCCATGGCCTCCAATGCCTCGGCGACCTGGCGCGCCCACCGCCGCGGCGCCGCCTTCGCCTCCGCCTGCATGGTGCAGTTCCACCCCACCGCCCTGCCGGTCAGCTCGCACTGGCAGTCCAAGACCACCCTCATGAGCGAGTCGCTGCGCAACGACGGGCGCATCTGGGTGCCCAAGCGGCCCGGGGACGACCGTCCCCCGAACGACATCCCCGAAGACGAGCGCGACTACTACCTGGAGCGCAAGTACCCGGCCTTCGGCAACCTCACCCCGCGCGACGTCGCCTCCCGCAACGCCCGCGAGCAGATCGAGTCCGGGCGCGGGGTGGGCCCGCTGCACAACTCCGTCTACCTCGACTTCCGCGACGCCCTGGCCCGGCTGGGCAAGCCGGTGATCGCCGCGCGCTACGGCAACCTGTTCGACATGTACCTGGACGCCACCGGGGAGGATCCCTACGAGGTGCCCATGCGCATCGCCCCGGGCGCCCACTTCACCATGGGCGGCCTGTGGGTGGACTTCGACCAGATGTCCACCATCCCGGGGCTGTTCGTGGGCGGGGAGGCCTCCAACAACTACCACGGCGCCAACCGGCTGGGGGCGAACTCGCTGCTGAGTGCCTCCGTGGACGGCTGGTTCACCCTGCCGCTGTCGGTGCCCAATTACCTCGCCGGGCTGGTGGGTACCGGCGTGCTCGACGATGACGCCCCCGAGGTCCGCTCCACCCTGGCCGACGCCCGCACCCGGGTGGAGTCGCTGCTGACGGTGGGCGGCACGCATCGGCCCGTGTGGTTCCACCGCCGTCTGGGGGAGATCCTCTACGCCCACTGCGGGGTCAGCCGCTCCGCGGCCGGGCTGCGCGAGGGCCTGGAGAAGGTGCGGGAGCTGCGGCGCGACTTCTGGGCGGACGTCAAGATCGTGGGCGGGCCGGAACGGCTCAACCAGGAGTTGGAGAAGGCGCTGCGTGTGGCCGACTTCCTGGAGCTGGCCGAGGTGATGATCTTGGATGCGCTGGACCGGCGTGAATCCGCCGGGGCGCACTTCCGGGAGGAGTACGCCACCGCCGAGGGCGAGGCCAAGCGGGACGACGACGCCTGGTGCACGGTCTCGGCCTGGCTCACCGATGCTTCTGGCCGCCACACGCGCCGCAGTGAGCCGCTGTCATTCTCGCTGGTACCGATGCAGGTGAGGGATTACCGATGAGGGTCGAGCTGGAGATTTGGCGGCAGGACGGGCCCCGCGCCCGGGGCCGCTTCGAGACGTACACCGTGGCCGACGCCGAGCCGGAGATGAGCCTGCTCGAGCTGCTCGACCGTCTCAACGATCAGATCATTGAGGAGGGCGGCGAGCCGGTCGTCTTCGAGTCCGACTGCCGCGAGGGCGTGTGCGGCATGTGCGGGTTCCTCGTCAACGGCAAGCCGCACGGTCCGCAGGACAACACCCCCGCCTGCCGCCAGCACCTGCGGGCCTTCCCGGGGGTGACGCGCTTCCGGTTGGAGCCGTGGCGTTCGGCGGCCTTCCCGGTCATCCGCGACCTGGTGGTCGACCGCAGCGCCCTGGACGAGCTCATCCGCGCCGGCGGCACGGTGGATGTGGCCGCGGGGACGGCCCCCGACGCCGACGCCGTGCCGCAGCCGTATCTGCAGGCCGAGCAGGCGCTCGACTTCGCCGCCTGCATCGGCTGTGGGGCGTGCGTGGCCGCCTGCCCCAATGGTGCGGCCATGCTGTTCGCCGGGGCCAAGCTGGCGCATCTGTCACTCATGCCGCAGGGCCGCCACGAGCGCTCGCGGCGGGCGCGCCGCATGGCCAAGGCGGTGGGCGAGCTGTTCGGCCCGTGCTCGCTGTACGGGGAGTGCGTGCCCACCTGCCCGGCCGGTATCCCGCTGACGGCCATCGCCGCCCTCAACCGTGAGGTGCTGCGCGCCGGCCTGCGCGGCCGCAGCCGCGACAACTAACCGCCCGCCGCACACAGCCCGCCGCTCTCGCCGCCCGCTGCGCCTTCACGCCCCCTTCACCGAAACCGGCACTAATAACGTACCGAGACCGGCATTAATGACGTACCCAAACCGTACCGAAACCGGCCCTCGCGGCGTCGCCGCTCACTCGGGCTTGTGGGCAACCAGGGCGATGCCGACCATGTCCTTGCCGTAGCGCTTGAAGGTACGGCGCATGAGCATCATGCGCTGACGCAGCTCCTTGTCCCGGATGACGTTGCGGACGATGCGCGCGAAGCCGCCCATGCCCTCATCACGCAGATTGCGGCCAAACTTCATCAGCGCCATCGGGGCGGTGCCCACCCAGTCGACCACCAATCCGGCGTCCTGGAGCAGTTGCTTCCAAGCGGCCGCCGTCATGGGGCGGGCGTTGACGTGAATGGCACGGGCCAGGTCCTTGCGCAACTCGGCGTAGTAGGCGTCGTCGATGTCGTCCGGCGTGACGCCGAGCTCGTGAATGGCATAGCGGCCTCCGGGACGCAGCACCCGGGCCGCTTCGGCAGCGATCGCCGCCTTGCCCTTGTCGCTCTGCATGGTGAGCATGGCTTCACCGATGACGACGTCGGCGGCCACGCGCCGGGCGGCGTCGGGGTCACGGTCGATGGCGGTGTAGGAGGCCGGCCCAGCTGCGATCACCTCGGCGGCGGTGCGCCCCAGCCCGGGGGCGAGTTCGACGACGTCGGCGCCGGCCAGGCGAGCGCGGCCCAGCATGGCGGTGGACAGGGCGGCACCGCCGGGGCGCAGAACGCGTTTGCCGGCACGGGCCAGCACCCAGTGCCCCGGGGCGGTGGCGACGGGTCGGTCGGCGTAGGGCAAGGGCGGGTCGGCAGAGCCGCCAGGGGTCTGGGCGGTCTCGGTGGGTTCGGAAGTCACGGTCGACTCGGACACAGGACGTTGGTCGCTCATGCCACGAAGTTTAGCCTCACCTCATGTGTCGGTCACGGGTCGACTACCAACCTCACATGGCCCCGCCAGCCGCCCGCACCGGCTACTTGACCTGCAGTACCAAATACCACGTGTAAGCAATACCGAGGATCAGCTGGACAGTCACGATCACCAACAGAACGAGGAACGACATAGCGTCCGACAGGGCCGCCTGTAACGCGAACAGCGCCGCCGAGTCAAAGCAAACGAATCCCAACAGCAGTACACCCGGACCACAGGCGTGCTGTATGGCGTACCAGTCCTTCTCGGAGCGATAGGCCCGCGGGATGCGCACACCGGCCCAGTAATTGGGCCGCAGCCGTCCGCGACGCATGCGGACACCGATCCAGGTGACCACGAGGCCAGCCACTGCGAAGACGACCACAATCAACAGATCGGTCTGCAAATCCGGCATGCGCGCCTCCTTGCTCAAGAACCTAGAGACCACCCAATGTGATTCAGGATACTATTCAACGCATGGCGCTGCCGATGCCTGGAGGGTGATTCATGGGGCGGGCGAGGGCGCGGCGCACGTGCGGCGGGCGATCGAAGGCGCGGCGGTTCGGCGCCGCGCGCGTGACGGTCGATCGGAGGCGGGTGGTTCGGTGGCCCTTGCGACGGTTCGGCATTTCGGCTGACGGTTCGGCACTTCACAGCAACGGTTCGGCACTTCGTTCGACGGTTCGGCACCCTGGCTGCCGAACCGTCCGCTGAACGTACGAATCGTTGACCGGAAAGTACGAACCGTCGCCTCAACTGCCGAACCGTCAGTGCTCGGCGTCCCGGGTCTGGCTGGTCAACCGGGTTCTGGACCAGCGAGCCGCCATGTCACTGCTCGGCGTCCGGGGTCCGGCCCCTACGCCCAGCACCCGCAGCCGCCGGCCCCGCTTCAGCCCACGGCGCCGCTGTCTGAAAACGGCACAAACGCCCGCACACCCGCACTGATCGCCGCGCAGAACGGCGTCATTCCAAGGATCTATCACATGCCGTCGGGCGGGGCAGACGCGTTTGTGCCGATTTCAGACAGTCTTACCCAGCACGAGGCCGAAGCACTCCGCTCGGGGGCGCATAGCCCGCGAATCAAGCCGCCCACCCTCACACGCGCGGGGCGCAGGGGGAGGCGGCGGCTTCATGACTATCCAGGCCGACCGTCCCGTCACACACGCGGGACGCGGTCCAGGGTCGGTTCGCCGATGCGCACGTCGGGGTACTCCCGCACGCGCTTGCGCCGGTGCATGGCCACGTAGTGGCGCTCCGCCTCACCGGTGTACACCTGGCGGGGGCGGCCGATGCGCTTGGCCGGGTCAGTCATCATCTCCCGGTACTGGGCGATCCAGCCGGGCAGGCGCCCGAGCGCGAACAGCGGGGTGAACATCTTGGTGGGGAAGCCCATGGCCTGGTAGATGAGCCCGGTGTAGAAGTCGACGTTCGGGTAGAGGTTGCGGGAGACGAAGTAGTCGTCGCTCAGCGCGGTCTCCTCCAGCTCCATCGCGATCTCCAGCTTGTGGTCCCCCTCCTTGGAGCCCAACCGGGCGAGCACCTCGTGGGCGGCATCCTTGACCAGAGCGGCGCGCGGGTCGTAGCTCTTGTAAACGCGGTGACCGAAGCCCATGAGCCGCACCCCGTCCTCCTTGTTCTTCACCTTACGGACGAACTCGGAGGTGGTCATGCCCTCGGACTGGATGGTGTCGAGCATGCGCAGCACGGCCTCGTTGGCGCCGCCGTGCAGCGGCCCGGACAGTGCGCCGACGCCGGCCGCGACGGAGGCGTACATGTTGGCATCGGAGGAGCCGACCAGCCGCACGGTGGAGGTGGAGCAGTTCTGCTCATGGTCGGCGTGGAGGATGAGCAGCATGTCCAGCGCCCGCACCACGGTGGGGTCGATGTCACTGGCCTGGTAGGGCATACCGAAGGTCATGTTGAGGAAGTCCTCGACGTAACCGCGCTTGGGGTCGGGATACAGCAGCGGCAGCCCGATGGCCCGGCGGGCGATGTAGCTGATCATCGTCGGCATCTTGCTCAGCAGCAGGACGGTGGCCAGCTCGATCTCGTAGGGGTCGTGCGGGTTGAGGGTGTCCTCGTAGTAGGTGGCCAGGCCCGCAATGCCCGCCTGAAGGATCGCCATGGGGTGACCGGAGGACGGGAAGGAAGTGAAGAAGCTGCGGAAGTCCTCGTGCAGCAGGCGGTGGCGGCCGATGCGCCGCTCGAAGCGTTCAAAGGTGTCCGGGTCGGGCAGTTCCCCGTTGATGAGCAGGTAGGCGACCTCCAGGAAGGTGGAGGACTTGGCCAGCTCCTCAATCGGGTAGCCCCGGTAGCGCAGAATGCCCGCGGCGCCGTCGATGTAGGTGATATTCGAGGTGCATGCGGCGGTGTTGGTGAAGCCGGGGTCGAGCGTGACCATCCCCGTGGTTCCCAGCAGTTTGTTGATGCTGAGCCCGTCCGAGCCGTCGGTGGCCAGGGCGCGGGGCAACTCCAGGCTCGTCTCCCCGATGGTGAGCATCCCGGGAGCGTCCTGGTCGTTGAGGTCAGTGGACGTTGCGGTCATGAATGTCTCCTTGCTGGCGACGGCGGGCCACCGGCGCGGCCCCCGGACCTGTCTGCCGGGAACCTTACCGGCCCGCGGGCATCGGCGTCGCCCCGGCTCATTCACCCGCGCGAGAACCGCCGTGCCGCCCGGGCATCTCACCCGCCGAAGAGGGCGGCGGCGCCCGGCTCGCGCAGGCGGCGGACGGCCGCGGCGACGCGCTCGTCAGTGTCGGTCAGGGACATGCGCACGTGCCCGGCGCCGGCCTCGCCGTAGAAGTCCCCGGGGGCGACGACGATGCCCAGCTCGGCGAAGGCGCCCACCAGGTCCCAGGCGCTCATCGACGCCGGCCCGCTCAGCCACAGGTACAGTCCCGCCACCGACGCGGGGTCACCCACCAGGCCGACGGCGGTGGTCGCCTCCAGCAGCGCCTCGCGCCGGGCACGATAGATGGCCTGCTGGGCCTCGACGTGCGCGGCGTCGGCGAGGGTGGCCGCCAGGGCCGCCTGGACGGGGGCGGGCGGGAGCATGCCGGTGTGGCGGCGCACCTCGGTGACGGCGCCGACCAGTGCGGGGTCGCCGGCGAGGAAGGCGGCGCGGTAGCCGGCGAGGTTGGACTGCTTGGACAGGGAGTACAGGGCGAGCAGCCCGCTCAGGTCCGGCTCGCCGTCGGGGCCGGTGCCGGTGACGCGGGCATCCAGCAGGCTGGGCACGCCGTCGGTGGCCCAGGGCTCTTCCCAGGCGAGTTCGGCGTAGCACTCGTCGGAGGCGACGACGACGCCGCGTTCGCGCGCCCAGGCGACGATGCGGGCAAGCTGACTGGCGTCGAGGACGTGCCCGTCGGGGTTGCCGGGGCTGTTGAGCCAAATGGCGACGAGCCGCCCGTCGGGCAGCTGCCAGGTGTCGGGGTCGGCGGCGGTGTCGACCGGGACGGGGGTGGCGCCGGCCAGGCGGGCACCGACGTCGTAGGTGGGGTAGGCGGCGCGAGGGTGGGCGATGAGGTCGCCGGGGCCGGCGCCGAGTTGCAGCGGCAGCTGGGCCACGGATTCCTTGGAGCCGATGGTCGGGATGACGCCGGCGTCGGGCAGCCCGGTCACGCCGCGGCGTCGCCGCATCCACTCGATGATGGCGGCGCGCACCTGCTTGGTGCCGTCGGCCGGCGGGTAGCCGGGGGCGTTGGCGGCCGCCGCGAGCGCTTCCCGGGCGACGGCCGGGCTGGGGTCAACCGGGGTGCCGATGGACAGGTCGACGACGCCGTCGGGGTGCGCCGCGGCGCGCGCCCGGTAGGGCCGCAGCGAGTGCCAGGGGAAGTCGGGCAGGGCGAGAGGGCGGGGCAGGGCGCAAGCCGAGTGGAAGGCGTTCACCGCCCCATTGTCGCAAACCCTCAGTAGCCGTTGGCGGCCTTCCACTCCTCGTTCTGGGGCTCCAGGGCGGCGATCATGGGGTCGTCATAGGGCTGCGGGCCGACGTTCTGGGCGCCACCCGGGGAGCCGAGGCCCTTGAGGGAGAAGAAGTCGATGTTGGCGCGGGTGTAGTCCTCCCACTCGTCGGGCACGTCGTCCTCGTAGAAGATCGCCTCGGTGGGGCACACCGGCTCGCAGGCGCCGCAGTCGACGCACTCGTCGGCGTTGATGTACAGGCTGCGTTCGCCCTCATAGATGCAGTCGACCGGGCATTCGTCCACACATGCACGGTCCTTGACGTCCACGCAGGGCTGGGCGATCACATAAGTCATTGACTGCTTCCTCTCCTCGTCGTGCGGGCGGTGCGGGCGGTGCCCGCGGCCAGGTACAGCTGACTCCCAGTATCGCCCCGCGGTGGGGCCACGCCCAACACCCGCGCAACGTGGCAGCAAGCACGCCGGATTCTCCCGGCCGAGCAAACGTCTTTGCGTGACGCAACGGGTGCGAATTGCGCTGCACCCTGATCGGCGAGCACGTGAACCAATCGCCCGACGCGTGGGGCGGCCGCCGATCACTCGTGCCAAGCCGGCAGGCTCAGCGGCACACGACGGGGTTGTCGGAGTCGTAGGCGGTGGTGAGTACATCGTCGGGCAGATGCTCGCCGTCGTGGACGCGGGTGCGGGTGACGGTGACGTCGAAGCCCTGAGTGCCGCCGCCGTAGGGCTCACAGCCCGGGCCGGAGGAGTAGACGGTGGCGTAGGCCCGGTAGTTGGTGTGCTCCCCCTCGGTGATGGTCACCTCGTAGTAGGGGGTCGACCACAGACGCACATGCACTTCCCCGTCACCGGCCCACGCCTGCACGAGCACCGCGTAGGGGGTGGAGTTGCGCCATTTGACGTCCTTGACGCCGGTCCAGATGGTGGCCTCCCGGCCCGCCGGGTAGCGGGTGAACCAGTAGGTGTGGGGCCAGTGCTCGACGTCGTCCATGCCGGCTTCGAATCCGGCGTTGAACACGGTGGTGCCCACCTGGGACAGGCCGCCGCCCATGGCGTCGGTGTGCTGTCCGTCGGTGACGACTCCGGCGTAGGTGTAGCCGTGCTCCAGGTCCACCGGCCCCAGGGCCGCCTCGGTGGAGAAGGTCTCCCCCGGCGCGACGAGGGTGCCGTTAATCATCTCGGTGCCGCGCTGCAGGTTCTGGTCGCGCCCGTACTGGGAGACGTAGGGCGTGGAGAACTCGCCGATGACCTCCGTAATCCCCCACTCCTCCTGCGGCGTGGTGGTCTGCGGCTTCAGCTCCGTGATGGGCGCGGTGACGGTGCGCGTTGCGGTGGTGTCGGTGCCGGCGGCCAGGACGGCGTCGGCCAGGGCGGCGCGGTCGATGCCGGTGCCGGTGGCGGCGGGGTGGTAGACGGGGGTGGCGTCGGCGGCCACTTCTGGGGTGCCGTCAATGGTCCAGGTGGCGTCGACCGCCGGGGTCTCGATCCCCTCGCCCAGGGCGGCGACGACGACGTCGTGCAGCGCGTCGGCGTCGAGCGTGGCGGTGAGCTGCCCGTCGGGGGCGGTGATGCTGGTCAGGGAGGCGAGCGTCGTCGGGGTGAGGACGGCGTCGTCGGCGGCGGTATTCGCCGCGCTGGTGCCGGTGGCGGTGACGGTGATGTCGGCGGACAGCAGCGGGGTCAGGACGGTGTCGATGAAGTCCTGGGCGTCCGCGTCGGTGACGGCGGGGGTGGCGGTGCCCGTGGCCAGGGCGATGGTGGTCTCCCCCAGCGGCCAGTGCGCGCTCAGCGCGGTCACGCTGGAGCCGACGTCGAGCCCGGTGCCGACTGAGCCGGGAGTGAGAACCGGGGTGGTGCCCTCCAGGGTGACGACGGCGTCGGCGGTGCCGCTGGCGAGGGTGTCCAGGCGGGCGTTGAGGGCGGCGGTGAGAGCGCGGGTGTCCACCCGGGTGACGGCGTCGACCGTGGTGCCGAGCAGCCGCCGGATGAGGGTGATGGGGTTGAGGGTGGGGCCGGTGAGGCGGTCGACGCTGGCAGCGGCGTCCACGCTCACGCCCGCCTGGGCGGGTACAAGCTGGTCGCTTGCGTCGTCGACCGTGAGCGTGACCGGCTGGTCGAGCGCCGCGCCGATGCCCTCCTCGACGGCGGTGATGGCCTCAGCGCGGGTCAGCCCGGAGACGTCGACGCCGGAGACGGCGGAGCCGGGCGCCAGGCTGCGGGTGGTGGCCCAGGCCAGGCCCGCCCAGGCGATGAGCAGGGCGGCACCCAGCGACACCAGCAGGGGGCGCAGGGCGGTCCTCATCTCAGGCTCCGGCACGACGGCGTCGGGCGGCGTCCTTGAAGCGCTCCTGGGAGTCGAGGATGACCTTGCGGATGCGTACGGCGTCCGGGGTGACCTCCACGCACTCGTCCTCGGAGGCGAACTCGAGCGCCTCCTCCAGGGTGAGGCGGCGCGGTGGGGTGAGGGCCTCGTAGACGTCGGCCGTCGAGGAGCGCATGTTGGTCTGCTGCTTCTCGCGCACGACGTTGACGTCCATGTCCTCATCGCGGGGGTTCTCGCCGACGACCTGCCCCTCATAGGTTTCCTGGCCGGGTTCGACGAAGAAGGTGCCGCGGTCGCCCAGTCGGGTGAGGGCGTAGGCAGTAACAGCCCCGGCGCGGTCGGAGACCAGGGAGCCGGTGGTGCGGGCGGTGATGGGGCCGGCCCAGGGCTCATACCCCTCGGCGATGGAGGAGGCGATGCCGGTGCCGCGGGTGTCGGTGAGGAACTGGGTGCGCCAGCCGATGAGTCCGCGGGCGGGCACGAGGAACTCCATGCGGATCCAGCCGGTGCCGTGGTTGGTCATGGTCTCCATGCGGCCCTTGCGGGCGGCCATGAGCTGGGTGACGGCGCCCAGGTGCTCCTCGGGCACGTCGATGGTCATGCGCTCGACCGGTTCGTGGCGCTTGCCGTCGATCATCTTGGTGACGACCTGCGGCTTGCCAACGGTGAGCTCGAAGCCCTCGCGGCGCATCTGCTCCACCAGGATGGCCAGCGCCAGCTCGCCGCGGCCCTGCACCTCCCAGGCGTCGGGGCGGGAGGTGGGCAGGACGCGCAGGGACACGTTGCCGACCAGCTCGCGGTCCAGGCGGTCCTTGACCTGGCGGGCGGTGACCTTGGCGCCCTTGGCGCGCCCGGCCATCGGGGAGGTGTTGATACCGATGGTCATGGAGATGGCGGGATCGTCCACCTTGATGAGCGGCAGGGGACGCGGGTCCTCGGGGTCCACCAGGGACTCACCGATGGTGATGTCCTCAATGCCGGCCACGGCCACGATATCGCCGGCGTGGGCCTCCTCGGCAGGCTTGCGCTCCAGCCCCTCGGTGACCAGCAGTTCGGAGACGCGGGCGGAGGTGATGGAGCCGTCGTGGCGGGCCCAGCCGACCGTCTGCCCCTTGCGCAGGGTGCCGGCGTGGATGCGCAGCAGCGCCAGGCGACCGAGGAACGGGGAGGCGTCAAGGTTGGTGACGTGGGCCTGCAGCGGGGCGTTCTCGTCGTAGGAGGGGCCGGGGATCCGCTCGATGATGGTGCGGAAGAGCGGCTCAAGGTTCTCGCTGGCGGGCAGTTCGCCATCGGCGGGCTGGACGGTGTCCGCCCGGCGGGCCTTGGCGGAGGCGTACACCACCGGCACGTCGAGGACGGCGTCGAGGTCGATGTCGGGGTGTTCGTCGGCCAGGTCGGAGGCGAGCGAGAGCAGCAGGTCGGTGGTTTCGGAGACGACCTCGTCCAGCCGGGAATCGGGGCGGTCCACCTTGTTGACCACGAGGATGACCGGCAGGCTCGCCGCCAGGGCCTTGCGCAGCACGAAGCGGGTCTGGGGCAGGGGCCCCTCGGAGGCGTCCACGAGCAGGACGACGCCGTCGACCATGGACAGGCCGCGTTCGACCTCTCCCCCGAAGTCGGCGTGGCCGGGGGTGTCGATGACGTTGATGGTGATGCCGGCGGGGAGCCCCGCGTCGACGGCGGCCGGCCCGGCGTAGTGGACAGCGGTGTTCTTGGCGAGGATGGTGATGCCCTTCTCGCGTTCAAGCTCACCGGAGTCCATGACGCGCTCACCCGTGTTCTCCTGGGTGGCGCGGTTGCCGAAGGCACCGGCCTCCCAGAGCATCGCGTCCACGAGGGTGGTCTTGCCGTGGTCGACGTGAGCGACGATGGCGACGTTGCGCAGATCCTGGCGCACGGTCATATGGGCTCTTTCCTCCCTGTGACGGGGCGCCCGCAGGCGCACAAACTCCGGAAGGGTACCGCTGCCGGAGCCGCCGGGCCATGACGGGCGCGACATGCGGCCTGTGCGGCCGCTCACGCCGCCGGTCCGGAACCCGCGCACGACTCGTCCATTGCCAGGAGCGATATTCGGTTTTCCGAGATTGCGCTCGCTCGCCGCCCCTAAGGGTCGGATAGGCTTGAGCAGCAGCACCATCCCGCTCCAGCAATGCGCACCAGGCGCGACCGCTTCACCCTTCCCCGGAGCTAAGCACCTCCTCGAGGATAGAGCCCTATGAGCACGAGACAGATTGTCAATCAGGCACTCGAGGCGCACAGATTCGAACTCGCATACTATGCAATGACACCCGAGGTGGCGCTAGAGATTGCCGATGAGTGGAAGTACGCGCCACCGTATGACTTTTACGATATGACGGCTGACCCAGAGGACTACGACGAGTTCGTGACCCCAGACAGGTGGCCCGATGTATTTCTGCAAGTTCGCCTTTTGGGCGAGCTGTTCGGCTACCTCACGGGTGACCTGCATGAGCGGGGCAGCGTGCTAGAGATCGGTTTGGGGATGCACCCTGATTTCGTAGGGCGTGGGCTCGGCCTCGACTTCATGAAGCACAACCTTGCATGGGTTACAGACAACCTAGAAGTCGGCTCAATACGCCTGTCTGTCGCCTCATTTAACGAACGTGCAATCACCGTATACCGCAGAAGCGGCTTCCGCGAGGTGCGCCACTATCAGCAACGCACGAACGGCAGTACTTTCGACTTCATGGAAATGAGATACGACCATCCTGGTGCGTAAGCGGTTTTAGACCCGCCCGGAGCAATGGCGAGTTATCACTGGCATCGCAGCTCCGCAACCACTTCGAGCGGTTTCGGCACGTCACAAGTGCCGGTTTCGACACGTCACAAGTGCCGGTTTCGGCATGTTATTAGTGCCGGTTTCGGTGAGGGAGCGGGTGGGGGTAGTTCACAGCAGGATGAGGGCGGCGGCGAGCAGGATGAGAACGGCGGCTGTGATGAACAGCGGGGCGCGATCCCAGCGGGCCGTGGGGCCGGATCCCTGGGCGCTCCCGTCCACGTCCCGGCCGGTCGGCGTCGGACCACCGTCGCTCGCGGCCACGGATTCAGCGGGCAGCTTGCCGAGCCGCTGGGCGCGCCGCCGCAGCCGACGGGTGAGCGCCAGATGCTCGGTACGGGCCGCCTGGTACAGCTCGATGAGGTGGGCGGCGTCGACGCCGTCCATATGAGTGCGGTAGGTGCGTCGCCTGGCGCTCGTAGAAGAGGCGGAGGGGTCCGTCACAGTAGCGGTCACGTAGGCCTCGTCAACGTGGACGGCACGGCGCTCATGCCGTATGGCGGTGAACAGCCCCCCGCGCTGGCAGGCAGTGACCGTGATACCCATGGTGGGGGTAACGGGCTCAGTCGACGTAGCGGCGGACTCGGTCTCCGCGGCCGCACCCGGGGCTGCGATTTCGGCACCGGTATCCGCCTCGGACTCGCCCGCCCCGGTTTCTGGCGCCGGCCCTACTTCCAGAACCAGTCCCCAGCGGGTGCGCGTGCCGCGCAGTGACTCCCATGGGATGCGGTGGCTGCGGAAGGCATTGCGCACCCCAATGGCGTCCTCGGCGATGACCGCCTGGGGACGCCACCACAGCAGCCAAACCGCCAGGACGACGACGGCGGCCACCGCCATCGCCTTCAGACCGTTGCCGTAGCCGTCGGCGAGCCAGATGACCATGACCGGGTAGAGGCAGGCGAGAGCAACCAGGACGGTTCCGATACGGCCGGCCAGTGAGCGCAGGATGATGGTGGGCACTGTCCCATCCTGCCTCATCCACCGAGTCTTCCCCGAGCCGCTGACGTTCAGCCTGTGCAAACAGCAATGTCCGCCCCGACCAGTTGGTCGGGGCGGACATCACCGCTGGCGCTTCAGGCCGGTAGTCAGGAGCCGAGAATCGGTCGGGACGGTTCGTAGTCTTCCCCCGCTAGTTCCGGGTTAGGGCTCCGGGGCTGCCCGCGCGTCACTCAGCCATGTAGCCGATGTCCTCCGCCCGTCCGGTGGACAGGCCGAAGGCACCGTAGTTGGCGAGGTTCTTCGGCACGGCGCGGTAGTCGACGCGCGAGTAGATCGGGGTGACAGTGGCCAACTCCCAAATCTTGGCGTCGGCCTGGTTGGCCAGGTCGATGCGCTTGTCGGGGTCGGCCTCGGTGGCGACCTGGCCGATGAGCTCCTGCAGCTCCGGGTCGGAGACACCGGTGTAGTTGGAGGCGGAGCCCTCGCCGTAGATCTGGCCGATGTTGTTCATGGGGTACTGGGTGCCCTGCCAGGCGAAGGCCGCGATTTCGAACTGGCCGTCACGCAAGCGACCGAAGAAGTCGTTGGGGTTGGTGTCATCCATGACAATCTCCACACCGATGTCCGCCATATTGGCCTGCAGGACGCGCCCTTCGGTGGCGGAGGTGGAGATGTCGGGCATGCGCAGGTACTTGATGGAGAGCTTCTGCCCGTCCTTTTCCCGGAACTCGGCGCCCTCGGCCAGGGTCCAACCGGCGGCCTCGAGGTCGGCGGCTGCGGCCTCGGGATCGTAGGCGTAGTCACCGGAGTTGTCCGCGTAGCCGTCGTTGTGGGGCATGAACAGGTGGTTGCCGAGCTGCAGCTGTGAGGCGGGCACCGGCAGGCCCTGCAAATCCGCCTCGGTCATGGTGAGCCGGTCCATGCCCTTGACCAGGGCCTGGCGCACGGCCTGGTCGGCGAGAATGCCGGAGGAGCCGTTCATGGTGAAGTGGCGCCACTGCAGGCCGTAGGCCTGACGGATCTCACCATCGGCCCGCTGGCCGCACTGCTCGTAGGTGGCCGCATCGATAATCGGGTAGACGTAGTCGATCTCGGAGTTGCCGAAGGCGGTGCCGAGCTGGGAGGAATCCATGACCCGCAGGGTGACCTTGTCCAACAGTGGGGCTTCACCCCACCAGTTCGGGTTGGGCTCCAGGGTGAGGACCTGCTTGGCGGAATCGGAATCCGTGACGATGTAGGGGCCGGTCCAGTAGTCCGTAACTGAGGCGTCGGTCCAGGAGGAGAAGGTCTCCGCGTCGGTGGTCAGCGCCGCGGGAACGAGAGCGGCATCAGAAAAGACGGCGGACCAGTCGGGGAAAACGCTGTCAAAAGTGGTGATCACCTCGAACTCGTCGGCACCGGCCTCAATGGACTCAATGTGGTCCCAGCCGTCGGTCGAAGCCACGACCGCAGTGAAGCCCTCATCGCTGCCATTGCAGGCTTTCCAGCATCCCTGATAGTCGGCCACCTGGATCGGCTCGCCGTTGTTCCACTTGGCCTTGGGGTTGAGGTGCATGGTGATGACGGTCTTGCCGTCTACCTCCTCCTCGCTGTAGTCGAGGCAGAAGGTGTCATTGACCTCGAAGGTGCCGTCCTCGTTGTACAGCCAGTTGTGTACACCAGTGAAGCCCTGGAGGGTAGTCGCGTTGTCACCGGTGATGCCGTCGATGTGCAGCGGGTTGTAGTTGGGGATCACGGCATCGATGGGGATGCGCAGCTCCCCGCCCTGCTGCAGGGCGGAGCGGTCCTGGGGGTTGATGTCCGCGGCGGCCAGTTTCACGGCCTCGGCGGAGGCGGAGGACGATGAGGAGGAAGACGATCCCCCGCCGCAGGCGGCGAGGGTCGCCAGGGCTGCCGCCGAGGCGGTGCCCGTCAGGAAGAGGCGACGGTTGATGCGCATGGTGGTACTCCGTTTCTGGATCGGCCGAGCAATTCGCTGAGCCTGGGTTGGCAAGCGGCACGCGTGGGGGCGTCCCGCAGCTGTGAAAACCATACGAGTGTTTTTGGAGGTCGGGTGGATATTCCCTCCCAAACTCCCGGCTTCGCATGTACTTGGCACGTTCAGAACACGTTGGCGTGCTCCGGATAGTGGCAAGCAGCCTCGTGATCCTCCCCCATCGGGGCGAAGGCCGGCAGCCGCGTCAGGCACGCCTCACGCTGCTCCTCGCTCAGCTCGTTCGCGAACTTGGGGCAGCGGGTGCGGAAGGGGCAGCCTGACGGAGGATTCGCCGGCGAGGGCAAGTCGCCCTCCAGGATGATGCGGCTGCGGGTGCGCTCCCTGGCCGGGTCCGGGATCGGGATGGCTGACAGCAGCGCCTGCGTGTAGGGGTGGGCCGGCGCGGAGAAGACCGTGTCGACGTCGCCGATCTCCACGATCCGTCCCAGGTACATGACCGCAACCCGATCGGCGATATGCCGCACCACGGACAGGTCGTGGGCCACGAACAGGTAGCTGAGCCCGAGGGTGGCGCGCAGCTCGTCGAGCAGGTTGATGACACCGGCCTGGATGGACACGTCCAGCGCAGAGACCGGCTCATCAAGCACCAGCAGGCTCGGCTCCAGGGCCAGGGCCCGAGCGATGCCGATGCGCTGACGCTGTCCGCCGGAGAAGTTCCGGGGATAGCGGTTGGCGTGACTCGGCTCCAGGCCGACCAGCTCCATGAGCTCGGCCACGCGGTCGGCGATCTCCCGCTTGGGGCGTTTGAAGGCGCGCAGCGGCTCGGCGATGAGGTCGAAGACCGGCAGGCGCGGATCAAGGGACGCCATGGGGTCCTGGAAGACGATCTGGACGTCCTGGCGCATCCGGCGGCGCTCGGGGCGGGAGAGCGTATCCGTCTGCTTACCGAGCACCACGATGGTGCCGTTCTGAGGCGCTTTGAGGTCCATAACCTCCAACAGGGTGGTGCTCTTGCCGCAGCCGGATTCACCCACGAGCGCCAGGGTCTCGCCCTTGCGCACGTCGAAGGAAACATCCGCCACCGCGTGAACGGTGCCCACGCGGCGCTTGAAGACGGCGCCCTTCATAAGCGGGAAATCCTTGACCAGGTTCGTGACCCGCAGGACCTCCTCGCGCTGCGCATGCGGCAGGTCCAGTGCCTCCGGCGTCTTGAGCTTGGGCACCGGGTAGATGTCCTGGTAGTTGAGGTTCTTCTCCTCAATCTCTTCGAAGCGGCGGCAGGCGGACAGCTGCGGTCCCGCGGCGACGTCGTTCACGGCGTCCATGCCGTCTTTGGAACGGACACGCGTAAGCGCGGGTTCGCCGTCGAGGCACGCCTCCTGCACCATGGGGCAGCGTGGGGCGAAGGGGCAGCCGGTGGGCTCGGCCAGCAGGGAGGGCGGGTTACCCTCCAGGGTGGCCAGGGCGGAGTCCTTCTTGGCGTCCAGGCGGGGCAGTGCCCCGAGCAGCCCGATCGTGTAGGGCATGCGGGAGCGATAAAACACGTCGTCGACGTCGCCGGACTCCACGATCCGGCCGGCGTACATGACGCTGACGCGGTCGGCCATGCCGGCCACGACACCTAGGTCGTGGGTGATCATGATGACGCCGGCGCCGGTCTCCTGCTTGGCGGTGCGCAGCACGTCGAGGATCTGCGCCTGGATGGTCACGTCCAGCGCGGTGGTCGGCTCGTCCGCAATGATGAGGTCGGGATTGTTGGCGATCGCGATGGCGATGACGGCGCGCTGACGCATGCCGCCGGAGAACTCGTGCGGGTAGGCGTTCACGCGCACGGTCGGGTTGGGGATACCCACCAGGTCCAGCAGCTCGATGGCGCGCTGGCCCGCGTCCTTATCAGACATGCCGCGGTTGTGGACCTTGAGGGCTTCCACGATCTGCCGCCCCACCGTGTACACGGGGGTCAGGGCGGAGAGCGGGTCCTGGAAGACCATGGAGACTTGCGTGCCCCGGATCTTGGACATGTAGGCGTCGGAGCGGCCCAGCAGTTCGGTGCCGTGCAGCTTCACGGAGCCGGAGACGGCTGCGGACTCATCCAGCAGTCCCATGACGGCGGTGGAGGTGACGGACTTGCCCGAGCCGGATTCGCCGACCAGAGCGAGCACCTCACCGCGGGCCAGTTCCAGGTTGACGCCGCGCACAGCGTGGACCACGCCGTCCTCGGAGGGGAAGGAGACACGCAGGTCGCTGACCTCAAGCAGCGGGGCCGCCGCAGACGGATCCGGCAGCGCGTCGGAGGTGAATGTGGGGTTCTGCTTGCGGGAGCGGCTCATGCCGTGCCTCCGGACTTGGACGAGGAATCGAGGGCGTCGCGCACGCCGTCGCCAATGAGGTTGACGCATACGAGCATGACCATGAGGACTACGGCCGGGGCAATGAAGGCCCACGGGTAGACGGCGACGTCACCCTGCGACTGCTGGATGAGCGTACCGAGCGAGGTGTTCGGCGGCTTCACGCCGAAGCCGAAGTAGGACAGGGTCGTCTCGCTCAGGACCGCGCTGGCGACGCCGAGCGTGGCGTCAATGATGATGTAGGAGGAGACATTGGGCAGGATGTGGCGGGCAATGATCCGCGGGGCGCTAACCCCCATGTACCGGGCCGCGGTCACATACTCCATGTTCCGCACGGACAGGGTCATGGAGCGGATGACGCGGGCGGTCAGCATCCAGCCGAAGGCTGCCAGCAGGATGATGAACAGCGGGATCGAGCCCTTGGACTGGCCACTGACCGACTGGCTCACGATGGCGATGATGAGGAAGGATGGCACCACCAGCAACAGGTCAACGACCCACAAGGCGACCCGGTCGAACCAGCCGCCGAAGTAGGCGGCAGCGCTGCCAACGATGGCGGCGACGCCGGTCTGAATCGCGGCCACGCTCAGACCAATGATGAGCGACTTGCGCAGGCCCTCGATGACCATGGCGAAGACATCGGAGCCGTCCTTCGTGGTGCCCAGCCAGTGATCGGCATTCGGCGGTACGTGGAAGGCCAAGAAGTCCGGCTCGGTGTAGTGGTACCGGGCAATGTGCGGGCCGATGATGGCCAGCAGCACAATGAGGCCGAAGCCCACGAGTCCGGCCACGGCGCTCTTATTGCGGAAGAAGCGGCGGCGCAGGATCTGGCCGCGGGTCAGTCGGGCCGCCTGGGCAGAGGAGTCGGCCAGCTCCGGCGCGTTGGCGGGGATGGCAGTCTCCAGTGAGGCGCCGGGCGCGGAGTCGGGGGCGATGACGGAGTCCGGACGGCCGGTTGCACCGGAATTGTCGGGGTTCTGCGGAGTATTGGCCATGTCAGCTCACCCTCACCCGGGGGTCGATAATCGCCACGAGGAAGTCGGACAGCAACGCACCGATGAGCGTCATCATCCCGGAGAAGGCGACGACGGCGACGGTACCGTTGATGTCGAAGGTGGAGATGGAGGTGACGGCGTACTCACCCATGCCGTGCCAGGTGAAGACCGTCTCGGTGATGGACGCACCGACGAACAAGTTGGCCAGGGCGAAAGCGAAATAGGTTCCCATAGGGATGAGCGAGGTGCGCAGCGCGTGGCGGGTAATCGCCTGGCGCTTGCGCAGCCCCTTGGCCCGGGCAGTGCGCACGTAGTCGGCGCCGAGCGTGTCGAGCATGAGGTTGCGCTGGTAGCGGGAATAGGTGGCGATGCCGCTCAGAGACATGGAAATGGTCGGCAGCAGCAGGTGCTGGGCGCGGCCGACAAGGCCAGATCCTTCGCCGACGAACTCGAAGACCTGCCCGCCCAGGGCCGCGTTGGCCTTAATAGCACCGAGCTTGAGGAACAGGGCGATGACCATGGCCGGGGTGGAGAAGACGATCAGCGAGAGCACCGTGATGATGCGGTCGGCCGCGGAGTACTGCTTGGTGGCCGTCCAGGCGCCCAGCGCCGTGCCGACTCCCATACCGATGAAGGAGCCGAGGAACACCAGCCGAACCGACACCCATATACGGCGGGAGACGATGGCGTTGACGGACTCACCCTTGGGGGTAACGCCCCAGTCCCACTCGGTGAGCACGCCGGTGGCCCAGATCTTGAAGCGATCCAAGACCGGATCGTTGGGGTTGATGTTGTAGGACGTGAGCGTGGCGTAAATGCCATCCCAGTTGAGCTTGGTGTTGCTCAAGTCATACAACCCCAACGGGTTGAGCTGCGTCGCGGCAAGGAAATACGCCAACACGGTCGCTATGACCAGCAGCAGCGCATAATTCGCGATCCTGCGCAGTAGGTACGGAAACATGCGGTCTTCTCTTTGGTGGGCCGCCGGAGGACGTACCCCGCGTGGGAGCCGGCTCCAGTGCAGCTACGGACGTGCCGCTCGGTTGAAGTCACCCGCAGGCGCCCCCAGGACCGGACGGACCGTCTCACGATACCCGCATTTCGAAACCCGCTTGGCACCCAGGACTTCGCAATCAGGTCGTCAAGTCCAACGATTACCAGCCTCAATCCGTTGAACACCAGCAACGGAAGTAATCTCGACCACATTCTCCTCGAGCTCGTTGCCGAATCCCGCTACACGCGGCGCCGCCCGCCCGAGGCGACTGA
The DNA here is from genome assembly GCF_032465695.1 of Actinomyces sp. MRS3W. NCBI lineage: Bacteria > Bacillati > Actinomycetota > Actinomycetes > Actinomycetales > Actinomycetaceae > Actinomyces > Actinomyces sp. MRS3W. Next base: position 3,276 of record NZ_JAWDJJ010000238.1, on the reverse strand, counting down.
AAATGGCCACCCCGGGCGGGCGCTCGGCGTCGTCGGAACCCTCAGTTCGCTGCGCGGGCGTCCCGACGGCGGAAGAGGGCGGCCACGACCGCGCCGGAGAGGTTGTGCCAGATGGAGAAGACGGCGCCAGGCAGGGCCGCCTCCGGGCTGAAGTACTGGGCGGCAAGCCCCGCGGCCAGGCCCGAGTTCTGCATGCCCACCTCAATGGCGGTGGTGCGCGAGGCCTTCTCGTCGTGGCTGGTCACCCGGCCGATGCCGTAGCCGAGCAAGTAGCCCAGGCAGTTGTGCAGGGCGACGACGAGCAGCACCAGCGCCCCAGCGGAGGCGATCTTGTCCGCCGAGCCGGAGACAACGGCGATGACCACATAGCAGATGCCGAGCACGGAGATCCAGGGCATGGCCGGCAGCAGCGGCTTGACGAACCGCCCCAGCAGGGACCGGATCACCAGACCGCCGATGACCGGAATGAGGACGATCTTGACGATCGAGCCCGCCATAGCGCCGGCGTCGACGGGCATGTACTGGCCGGCAAGCCACTGGGTGAGCAGCGGCGTCATCACCGGGGCCAGCAGGGTGGAAATTGAGGTCATCGTCACCGACAGGGCCACGTCGCCGCGGGAGAGGTAGGAGATGACGTTGGAGGACGTGCCGCCGGGGGCGCAGCCCACCAGGATGACGCCGGCGGCCAGGGCCGGGTCGAGCTGGAAGATGCGCGTGAGCGTCCAGGCGATGATGGGCATGACCACGAACTGGGCGGCCACGCCCACCAGCACCGGCAAGGGTCGGCGCACGACCAGGGCGAAGTCGGGGACCGTGAGTGTCAGGCCCATGCCGAACATGATGATGCCCAGCGCATAGTTGGTGCCGGCGCTCAGCGGGCTGAGCGCCTCGGGAGCGAGCATCGCGGCGGCGAAGGCAGCCAGGATGAGCAGCGGGAAGACGGTGACGGCGATGTATGCCGAGCGGTCCTCGCTGCCTTGGCGGGGTGCGGGGGAAGTGGAGGATTCGACTGGGGAGGTCATGCGTCAGTCCTATCGGAACTGGTCAGGATGCGGACAGCGGATCTCAAGATCCGGGAGCGGGCCGCAGCCGGTGGGGGATGTGCGAACGCAACGCCTCAGCGCAGCGGCTTAGCGCAGGGCCCTCGGGTGGGCGATGAGGGCGGCAACCAAGGACTTGAGCAGGTCGCCGATGAGGAAGGGGGCCACGCCGAGCGCAAGCGCTCCACTCCAGGAGACGCCGGTGGCCGCCTTGAGCCAAATGACTCCGGGCACGTAGACGAGTGCGGAGGCGGCGAGCATGAGCCCTGCCCGCGCGACCAGTCGACGCACGCCCCCTGCCACGCCCGCACCGGGCCTCAAGGTGAGAGTCCCGGCCCGGCCCGCGAGCAGCGCCGCGAGGCCATAGCCAAGCACGTAGCCGAAGGAGGCGGTGATACCGGCGTTCCAGCCGGCAAGCACCGGGGCGCCCAGGGCTGCGGCGCCGGCGAACAGGGCCACGGCGGCCAGCCCGCGTCGGCTACCGAGCAGGGCGCCGACGCCGAGGGCCGCGAAGGTGCCGAGCGTGACCGGAACCGGAGTGAAGGGCAACGGCAGCGCGATCTGGCCGATCAGCGCAATGGCAGCAGCGCCGGCGAAGACGAGGCCCGCCTCGCGGGCGACGCGACGGATCGCGGGCGCGGCGGCCGGAGCGGCTTCCGTTCGGACAGCAGGGCGCATGTTTGTGCTCATGCCACCACGGTAGGGCGCAGCGCCACCGCGGCGCACCGCCGTTCCCCGCCCGTATTGACACCCCATGCTTGTGGGATTCCTCCAACTCCTCCCGAAACCGGCACTAATGACGCACCGAGACCGGCACTAATGACGCACCGAAACCGGCACTTATGACGCACCGAAACCGGCACTAATGACGAGTCCGCGCAGACCGACCCGCCGGCGCGTCCCCGGCCTCGGCCGCGGCCTCAGGAGACGGTGACGTCGCCGGAGGTCGTGCCCGTGGCGGAGCCGCCGTTGGCGGTGGTCACGGTGATGGAGGAGGTGGAGCCGGCGGTGATGGCGCCGTCGGAGCTCGTGGCGTCCAGGGTGAGCGCGAGGGTGCCGCCGTTGGACCCGGACTGTCCCCAGCGGTCCTCGTCGGCGGCGGCCAGGCCGCCGGAGGTCTCCAGGGCGCAGCCGGTCAGCGTCGCTTCGGCGGTGGTGTTGGTGACGTAGAGGATCGGCACGTCCTGGGTGCAGGTCAGGGAGACGTCGGTAAGTGCGAGGGTGGAGGTCTCGGTGGCGGCGTCGGAGTCGGCGGCGTCCCCGGACATGGACTGGTAGAGCATGACGCCGGCGGTTTCGGAGGCGGTGGTGAAGGTGGAGTCGGAGACGGTGGCGTGGTTCTTGCCCTCCACGACGATCGCCTGCGCCTGGCCGGCGGTGCCTGTGAGGCCGGACACGGTGATCTCCCCGGTGGAGTACAGGCACGGGGAGCCGTCGCCGGCGGTGGTGAAGGTGTTGGTGCCGTCGACCGTGACCGTGCCGGAGCCGCGGTCGGTGGCCACGGCGGCGCAGTGCGCGCCCTCGGTTTCGATGGTGAGGTTCGCCCCGGTGATGACGCCCGTGTAGGTGGCGTGCAGGCCGCGGGAGGACTCCCCCGTGGTGGCGATAGCGCTGGCGGTGACGTCCGCGGTGGCGGCCCCGGTGGCGACGACGGCGTTGGCGCCGGAGGCGTCGGTGGTCAGCGTGGTCTGGTCGATGCTGACCGAGCTGCCCTCCCCGACCGCCACGACGGCGGAGTTGAGTCCGTAGAAGCTGTAGGAGTCGTCCACGCCGTGCTCGCCGTCGCTGGAGGCGTCCCCGGACTTGGTGATGGCCGCGTTGGTCACGGTCAGGCTCCCGCCGTTGACGACCAGGAAGACGGCCTCGTCGGCGCTGGTGGATTCGAAGGTGCCGCCGTCGATGGTGGCGTCGATGCCGTCGACCACGTAGGCGCCGTTGAGGGTGATCTCCTTGTCGCCGATCGAGCCGGTCCAGGAGCCGGCGGACAGGGCGGTGTTGGAGGCGCTGGCCTCGTGGTACTCCGGGCCGGTGGCGGCGGATGCTGCCTGCGTCGTCGACGGTGCCGAATCCGTGGCTGCAGCGGTGGCGGAGGCGGAGGTGGCGGTGGTGGAGGTCGATGAGGAGCCGCAGGCGGCCAGCGCACCCATGGTGGCCAGGCCGAGCCCACCCAGGAGGACGGAGCGACGCCGCATGAGGGAGCGGTCAAGCCCACCGGGAGCGGGGGCGGGAGTAGCCG
>NZ_JAWDJJ010000237.1:0-4742 GCF_032465695.1 Actinomyces sp. MRS3W | reverse complement strand
CCGCCACACCGACCGCCGACGTGGTGTCCTCCATGGACATCCAGGTCGGTGACTGTCTCGTCGACCTGGCAGACCCGACTCCCGCAACGGCCCCCGCCACCACGGCGACCGGCTCGACGACGCCCTCGGCACCCTCCGCGACCGGCTCAGCCACCGCCACGGGCGGCGCGGCCGACACGGTCACCAACGTCAGCCGCGTCGACTGCGCCTCGCCACACCTGTACGAGGTCTACGCGGAGGGGGCCATCTCAGCCGACACCTTCCCCGACGATGAGCTCATGGAGCAGTACGTCTCGGACATCTGCTACGGCGCCTTCGAGACCTACGTCGGCATGAGCTACGACGACGCCTACGCCCAGGGCAGCTACGCCGCCTCCTCGCTGCGCCCGACCGAGGCGACGTGGGCCCAGGGAGACCGCACGGTCTCCTGCCTGCTCACGTCCGTCGACGGCAGCCAGCTAACCGGCTCCGCCCGCGGCGCCAACGACTGATGCCCGCAGCGTCCCGCCCGCGCAAGCCAAACCTCGCGAGGCTGCTCTCCGCGGCTATGCCCTGCCGGCACCCGCCCCGGCGCGCTCGGGCACGGCCACATCCGGTGAGGTGGGCGTGCCGTCGGGGGCGGGCCCGAGGTCGGCGATGAGGTCGGTGGTGGTGCGGCCGTCGCCCGAAGCATTGTCGATGCCGCGCAGCGGCCGCCCCCGCCCATGGGGGCTCTCCGGGCCTGCCGACAACGCCTGCGCCCGAAGGTCGACCTCCCCGGCACCCGGCGCTCCCGCCGACGACGTCGCAGCCGCTCCCCCGGCCGATGCGGACGCCTCCGCCCGGCCATCCTCCTGCATCATGAAGGCGGTGGAGATCATGAGCTTGATGCGGTTGAGCTGGTTGACCTCGCTGGCACCGGGGTCGTAGTCAATGCCGACGATGTTGGCCTGCGGGTAGCGGCGACGGATCTCCCGGAACATGCCCTTGCCGACCACGTGATTGGGCAGGCAGGCGAAGGGCTGGCAGCACACGATATTGGGGGTGCCGTGTTCGATGAGCTCGATCATTTCCGCGGTGAGCAGCCACCCCTCGCCGGCCTGGTTGCCGAGGCTGAGCACCTGGGAGGCCTTCTCGGCCATCTCGGCGATGGGGGACTCGACGTCGAACTTGCCGCCCGCGGCGGCTAGGGCGGCCCGGGCGGGCGCCTGCACCTGCTCGATGAACCAGACCCCGACCTTCTTCTGATAGACGGTGTCGGTGCCGATGCCGTAGGTGTCGGCCTTCCACTGGGCGGTGGACATGCCGTTGAGGAAGAAGCCCAGCAGTCCGGGAACCACCGCCTCACAGCCCTCGGCCTCGATGACGTCGACGACGTGATTGTTGGCGTCCGGCTGGAACTTGACCAGGATCTCCCCGACGACGCCGACCCGCGGCTTGCGCGGCACATCCGCCAGCGGGAGGGCGTCGAACTCGTGCACCATCTGGCGCAGGAGACGCCGGTAGCCAATGCGGCCACCCCACGTGGCCGAGCGCCCCTTGTGCTCGAAGAACTCGCACGTGATCGCGTTCCAGCGCTCATACAGCGCCTGGGCGGAGCCGGGCTCGGCCTCGTAGGGCCGCACCCGCAGCAGGCAGGTGCTCAGGGTGTCGCCAATGACGATGCCCTGGAGCGCCTTATAGGCCATGGTTGGGGTGAGCTGGAAACCGGGGTTGGCCTCAATGCCCTGCAGGGAGACCGCCAGCACGGGAACCTGCGGGTAGCCGGCCTCGCGCAGGCCCTTGCGGAGCATGGCGGCGTAGTTGGTGGCGCGGCACATGCCGCCGGTCTGGGAGATGGCCACAACGCACTTGTCCGGGTCGTGGGAGCCGTCCTCGAAGGCGCCGATGAGCTGCCCGATCACCATAATCGCGGGGAAGCAGGCATCGTTGTTGACGTAGCGCAGTCCGACCTCGAGGTCGGACTTGCTGGCGGACTCGAGCAGCTCGACCTTGTAGCCTAGACGCCGCATGAGCGGCACCAGCGGTCGGAAGTGGACCGGGCTCATCTGCGGCATGAGGATCGTGTGCGTTTTGCGCATCTCCTCGGTGAAGGGCGGGGTGGTGGCCGCCGGCAGGCTGCGCTCGGTGCGGGCCACCCGCCCGGCGAGCGTGTGGTCGTCGTCGGCCGGGGCCGGGTTCTCCCGCGGTGCGGGGGTGGCCTGCTTGTCGACGGCGGCATCCGCGCCGGGGGCGGGCGCGGGAGCCAGCGTGGTGTCGATTTCGACGGGTTGGTCGGCCAGGTCCTGGGCCGTCTCGACGACGTCGTCCGCCTCCGCGGCCCGGGGCCCGTCGGCCTGGTCCGCCGCGGCGTCCTGGCGGCGCCGGCGGGCCTCGCTGGCGGCGGCCAGGGAGCGCAGACGGATCGTGGCGGCGCCGAGGTTGGAGACCTCGTCGATCTTGAGGGTGGTGTACACCCCGCCCGCGGATTCGAGGATCTCCTGCACCTGGTCGGTGGTGACGGCGTCGACGCCGCAGCCGAAGGAGTTGAGCTGGACCAGTTCGAGGTCGTCGGCCTGGGTGACCAGCTCGGCAGCCCGGTACAGGCGCGAGTGGTAGGCCCACTGGTCGCGCACGCGCAGCTTCGGGGAGACGTTGGCAACCGCCACCGACGCCGTCGGCGCCTCGAGGCCCTCCGCGGTGACGTCGGACCAGTCGGCGGGGGCCTGCGGGTCCTCCTTGCCCCGGCCCAGCCCGCGGCGGATGGAGGCGACGGCACGGGACAGGGCCCCGCCGGCGACGGCGTGCTCGGCCCCGTCCTCGGCGCCGTCTAGATCCGACTCGGGCTCGGGCAGGATCGAGTCCTCCGAGAGGACCGCCATGCCCAGGGTGTTGATGACGTCGGGGACGCCGTGGTTGATCTCGGGGTCGATGTGGTAGGGGCGGCCCGCCAGCACGATGCCTTTGCGTCCGTGCTCGCGCATCCACTCCAGGGTGCGGCGGCCCTCGGCGCGCACGTCCGCCTTGAAGGCGGCATCCTCGGCGAAGCCCGCGGCCACGGCCTTGCGGGCTTCGGGCAGGGTGACGTTCCAGTCGGCGAAGACCTCCACCAGGCGCTCGGCGAGCTTGGCGGGGTCAGCCAGGTTGAGGAAGGGGGCGAGCATGCGCACGGGGCGGTTCGGGTCGGCGGCCTTGCCGCGCGGCCCCCGGCCCTTGCGCGCGGCCTTCCCGGTGCTTGTGGCGTCGTCGTCGGCCCGCTTCCCGACGGCGGGCGGGTCGTCCTGGCCGTTGCGGATGGCTTCGATGTTGTTGCGGATGACCTCGGGGTAGGTGGCCACGATCGGGCAGTTGTAGTGGTCGTCGGCGCCGTCGACGAGGCCGCGCTCGTAGAAGACGCAGGGGAACCAGATGGTGTCCACGCCCTGGTCGATGAGCGATTGGACGTGACCGTGGGCGAGCTTGGCCGGGTAGCACACGTTCTCGCTGGGGATGGAGTCCATGCCCCGCTCGAACAGCTCGTGGTTGGAGCGGCCGGAGATCATGACCCGGAAGCCGAGCTGAGTGAGGATCGTGAACCACAGCGGGTAGTTCTCGTACATGCCCAGCACTCGGGGGATGCCGATCTCGCCGCGGGTGTCCTGGCCCTGACGCAGGCGCCGGTAGGCGAAGGTGCGCCGGTACTTGTAGTCGTACAAGTTGGGCATGTCGGACTTGGTCTTGCGGCGCTCCTGGGTGGCGCCGCGTTCACAGCGGTTGCCGGACACGTGCCGCTGGCCGTCGTTGAAGGTAGTGATGGTCAGCTTGCAGTGGTTCTGGCACAGCTTGCACACCGCCGTCTCGGTGGTGAAGCCGAAGCGGGACAGCTCGGCCAGGCTCATGAGCGTGCCGGGGTGGCCGTCGTAGGTCTCGTGGGCGGTCAGCGCCGCACCGAAGCAGCCCATGAGGCCGGCGATGTCGGGGCGGACCACCTCGCGGCCGGTGAGCAGCTCGAAGGCGCGCAGGACGGCGTCGTTGAGGAAGGTGCCGCCCTGGACGCTGATGCGCTCACCCAGCTGGGAGGCGTCGCGCAGCTTAATGACCTTGTACAGGGCGTTGCGCACCACCGAGTAGGACAGTCCGGCGGAGATGTCGCCGGGGGTGGCGTTCTCCTTCTGCGCCTGCTTGACCGAGGAGTTCATGAACACGGTGCAGCGGGAGCCCAGGTCGACGGGGTTGTCCGCGGTCAGTGCGGAGGCGGAGAACTCCTGAATGGACTGCCCCATGGACTGGGCGAAGGTCTGCAGGAAGGAGCCGCAGCCGGCGGAGCAGGCCTCGTTGACGGAGATGGAGTCGATGGCGCCGCCGCGGATGCGCAGGTACTTCATGTCCTGGCCGCCGATGTCGATGACACTGGTGACGCCGGGGTTGAGGTGGGCGGCGGCCCGGTAGTGGGCCATGGTCTCCACCACGCCCTCGTCAATGCGCAGCGCGGCCTTGACGATGCCCTCGCCGTAGCCGGTGACGCAGGAGCGCACGATGCGCACGTGCTCGGGCATCTCCAGGTGGATGCGGCGCAGGATCTCGACGGCGGCGGTGACGGGGTCGCCCTCGTTGCCGGCGTAGTGCTCCCAGACGATGCGGTCGCGGGTGTCGATGACGACGGCCTTGATGGTGGTGGAGCCGGCGTCGATGCCGAGGAAGCAGTCCTCATACCGGGCGGGGGCGCCGTCGGCGCAGCCGTCCTGGTTCTCCGGCAGGTCGGCGGGCGGGGCGGGCCAGCCGACCCGCTCCACAGTGGCCCGGGC
>NZ_JAWDJJ010000236.1:0-45923 GCF_032465695.1 Actinomyces sp. MRS3W | reverse complement strand
CGAGCCGTCCCGCGCTGCCATCGCCGTGGCCCCCGGGCGGGCGCTCCAGCTGCGCTCGCGCGCCCTGGAGACCGGACCCGCTCCGGCGTCACTGCGACTACCCGCCGATTGGGACGTCATCCGCGTGGCCTACACCGACCGTTTCGCCTTCGCCGGGGCGCTTGCCGCCCTGGGCGACGCCGTCGTCGTGCTGGAGCCGCACGTGCTGCACGCGGACGTGGTGGCACATCTGCGCGCGGTCGCCGCCCTGGCCGCCGCGGCGGAGGAGGAATAAGACATGGCTCGCCCCAGCTCCACCGACCGCCTCGTGCGGCTCCTCGCGCTGCCCGCCTGGGTGGCGGATCACGACGGCGCCACTTTCGAGGAGGCGGCCGCGCACTTCCGGGTGAGCCCCGAGACCATCCGCGAGGACGTCGCCACCCTGTGGGTGTCCGGCCTGCCCGGCGGCATGCCGGACGACCTCGTGGACTTCTCCGCGGCCGCCTTTGAAGCCGGGCGGCTCAGCCTGACCGAGCCACTGGGACTGGATCGTCCGGTACGCCTGTCACACCGCGAGGCGGTCGCCCTGCTGCTGTCGCTGGGCGTGCTCGGCGACGTCCTCGCCGAGGATCCCGAGGCCGCGGCCCCGCTGCACGAGGCGCGCCACGCGCTGCAGCAGGCACTGGGGGCGACCCCGGCCCCGGACCCGCCAGCTGACGCTACGCACTCCGACGTGCTGCGCACCGTTCGCCAGGCGTTGGCACAACACCGCCGCCTGCACCTCGTCTATGTGTCCGCCACCGATACCCGTTCCGAACGCGACGTTGATCCGCTGGAGCTGCGCAGTGACGGAACCCATCTCACGCTGCAGGCGTGGTGCCTGAGCGCCAGGGCGGAACGCTCCTTCCGAGTTGACCGCATCCTGTCCGCCACGCTGCTGGAAAAAACGGCGACAGCGCACCGCACTGCGCGCCGCCGCCATGCTCCCGCATCCGATTCGACGTCGACGACGGTCACGCTCGATCTCAAGGCGTCCGGACGCTGGCTGGTGGAGCAGATCCCCTGCGAGGTGGTGGAGGAGAGGGCCGATGGCTCGGCGCGCGTGCGGGTGCGCGGACGCGACCAGGCCTGGTTGGTGGGGCTGCTGTTATCGACCGGCACACATCTGCAGGCGGTGGCACCGGACGAGCTCCTGGCCGACGCCGGCGCCGCGGCACGGCGTGCCCTCGCACGCGACGCCGCCGTATACGCCTAGGGTGGAACGCCCCCGCGGGGTACGCAGTCCACGACACCGAAACGCTAGACTCATGACGTACCACGCGGGCTCAGCCAGTATGCGAGCCCCACGAAAGGAGTTGCGTCGTGATCAAGCCCACGCACATCGTCGTTCTGCTTGTGCTCGTCCTTCTCATCTTCGGCGCCAACAAGCTCCCCGAGATCGCCGGGAGTGTCGGTAAGTCCATGAAGGTGTTCAAGAAGGAGGTCAAGGAGCTCCGCGAGGACGAAGACGCCCCCACCGCCGCGCAGCAGCCTCCGGCCCAGATTCCGCAGCAGCCGCAGCAGGGCACCTACTACACCCAGCCCACGCAGCCGGGCCAGGCGGCCCCACAGCAGCAGGCAGCGCCGCAGCAGCCGCAGCAGTACACGGACGGCAACGTCCAGCAGTGATGCCCAGCGCCTGTGGCGCCGCCGCAGGCGCATCCATCGCGCATCATCGTTGAGCGTCGCCGAGACCGGGCCGCCTCGGTCTCATGGGCGTATTGGGCCATCAACATCCGGGAGGAGTAGAACGTGCCGCATTTGCCGAAGCTGCCCCACTCCAAGCGTAAGGACAATCCCGAAGCGGTGATGTCCATCGGGGAGCACCTGCGCGAGCTGCGCAATCGGCTGTTCATCTCCGCCATCGGCGTCACCGTCATGGCGATTGTCGGCTACTTCCTATACGACGCCGCCTTCGAGTTCATCACCCACCCGGTCGAGGTCGCCAGGGCCCGCGGCGCGGAACTCAACATCAACTTCTCCACCATCCTGTCCTCCTTCGACATGCGGCTGCGCATCTCCATCTGGATCGGTGTGCTGCTGTCCTCCCCACTGTGGATCTACGAGTTCTTCGCCTACGTGGGTCCCGGCATGACCCGTAAGGAGAAGGTCTACACCTGGGCGTTCGGGGTGGTGGCCCTGCTGCTATTCGCCGCCGGCTGCGCGCTGGGCATGTGGGTCATGCCGCACGCCGTGGTGATCCTCACCGGATTCATCCCGAAGACGGATTCGGCCACCGGCATTATGGACGCCTCGACCTACCTGTCGTTCGTCCTGCGCCTGGTGTTGGCCTTCGGAGCGGCCTTCCTGCTGCCCGAGATCATGGTCGCCCTCAACCGACTCGGGGTCATGAAGGGGCGCACCATGCTCAAGGGCTGGCGCTGGGCGGTGGTGGGCATCTTCACCTTCATGGCCTTCGCCAACCCGCTGCCCGACCCCTGGTCCATGATCTTCATGGCCATCCCCATCACCGGGCTGTACTTCCTGGCGTGCTACATCTCCATCCGCCACGATAAACACGTGGCCAAGCGCCGTGCACAGGAGGATGCGGCTCTGGACGCCGCCCTGGCCGAAACGCCTTCGACGGCCCCATGAGCTCGCCCGCCGAGCGCTACGCCGCCGCCCGCCGCCGTCAAGCGGAATCCCGCACCGAGCTCGCCTGTTTCGCCGCCACCTACGACTTCCCCTTTGACGACTTCCAAAATGACGCCTGCCGGGCGCTCGAGCACGGTGAGGGCGTGCTGGTGGCAGCCCCCACCGGGGCGGGTAAGACCGTCGTCGGCGAATTCGCCGTCCACCTGGCGCTTGCGCGTGGGCTCAAGGCCTTCTACACGACGCCGATCAAGGCCCTGTCCAATCAGAAATACCTCGATCTGGTGGCGCGGCACGGAGCCGACCGGGTGGGTCTGCTCACCGGCGACACCTCCGTCAATCCGCATGCGGACATCATCGTCATGACCACCGAGGTACTGCGGAACATGCTCTACTCCGGGGCCCGAGACCTGGATCGGCTGGGTTTTGTGGTCATGGACGAGGTGCACTACCTCGCCGATCGGTTCCGCGGTCCGGTGTGGGAAGAGGTCATCATTCACCTCGCCCCCGAGGTGCAGGTCGTCTCCCTGTCGGCGACGGTTTCCAATGCGGAGGAGTTCGGGGACTGGTTGGGACAGGTTCGCGGCGAGACCGCCGTCGTCGTCTCCGAGCACCGGCCGGTCCCACTGACCCAGCATATGCTGGTCGGGAGGCGGCTGCTGCCGCTGTACTCGGTGCCGGTCGCCCCCGGCTCCGCCTCCGAGGAGGCCGCCGTCTCCGCCCAGCCGCCGCTCAACCCCGATCTGCTCAAGGCGGTCCGGGACGCCCGCCGCGCCGCCGCGGGGGAGGACTCGGGCACGCCCGCGCGGGGCAGGTTCGCCCGACGGACAGGCCGCCCGCCGCGGCGCGGTGAAGCCGGCGCACGGACGGCCCGGTTGCGTCCGCCCTCCCGCGTAGCCGTCATCAGGGCGCTCGAGCGCGCCGACCTGCTGCCTGCCATCGTCTTTGTCTTCTCCCGTGCGGGTTGCGAGAACGCGGTGCGTGAGGCGCTCACCCGTGGCGTCAACCTCACCAGTGAGGCGGAGGCCCGACGTATCCGGGAGATTATTGACCGGCGCACCGCGGACATCCCCACCGGCGACCTGGGCGTGCTGGGCTTCCACACCTGGGCAGACGCACTGAGCCGGGGCGTGGCGGCCCACCACGCCGGCCTGCTGCCCGTGTTCAAGGAGACCGTGGAGGAGCTGTTCGCTGCCAACCTCGTCAAGGTCGTCTACGCCACCGAGACTCTTGCGCTGGGCATCAATATGCCGGCGCGCACGGTGGTGCTGGAATCACTGCGCAAGTGGAACGGCTCGGCCCACGTCACTCTCACTCCCGGGGAATACACCCAGCTGACCGGCCGTGCCGGCAGACGCGGCATCGACGTGGAGGGACACGCGGTCGTGTTGGCCACCGACGACGCCGAGCCCGCCTTCGTCTCTTCGCTCGCCTCCCGCCGCACCTATCCACTCGTCTCGGCCTTCCACCCCACCTACAACATGGCGGTCAACCTGCTGGGCCGGATGACGCGGGCACGCGCCCGTGAGGTGCTGGAATCCTCCTTCGCCCAGTTCCAAGCCGACCGCGGCGTGGTGGAGTTGGCCGCGCAAGCCCGCCGGAAACGCCACCAACTGGACGCGCTGGAAGCGCAGATGGCCTGCCACCTGGGGGACTTTCGCGAATACGCCCGCCTGCGCCGCCGCCTCAGCGACGCCGAGGCCGACCAATCCCGCGGGAATCGGGCGGCGCGACGCAGCCAGGCCAGCCGGACGATCGGTTCGCTCGCGCGCGGTGACGTGGTCCTGTACCGCACGGGCCGGAGGCATCGGCACGGCGTGGTCATCGCCCAGAACACGACCCACCCCGGAGACCCGCAGCTGACGGTTCTCGGTGAGGACAAGCGCGTCCACACCCTCACCCCCGCGAGCGCACCGGAGGGCGTCACCCGCGTTGGTGCCCTGGAGGTGGCCGAGACGGTTGACATCCACCGTCCGCGTGAGCGGGACCGGTTGGCGGATCGGCTCATTGACGCACTGCGCGCCGGCACGCTCGACGTCTCGCCCCAGCGCGGTACGCGGCGCAGGCGGGCAGCCGATGACGACGTCACTGACCGTGTGGAGCAGCTGCGCCACGAACTGCGCGTCCACCCGTGCCACGCCTGCCCGCACCGCGAGGAACACGCCCGTATCGGCCGCAGGTGGGTGCGGGTACTCGATGAGCTGGACCGGCTCCGCTCCCGCGTCGATAAGCGCACCGGTACGATCGCCCGCCAGTTCGACGCCGTGTGCCGGGTGCTCACCGAACTCGGATACCTGGCCCCCGCCGACCGCGGCCACCCCGAACGCGAGCTGCGGGTCACCGCCTCCGGGCGGGTGCTGGCGCGCGTGTATGCCGAACGCGACCTGCTCATCGCCGAGTGCCTGCGTCGCTCACTGTGGGACGGTCTTAGTCCAGCCGAGTTGGCCGCAGCGGTGTCGGCGTGCGTCTACGAGCCCCGAGTGACGGCGCAGTCGCTTACGCTGCCGATTGCGCCGGGCTCACGTCTGGCGCAGGTGCTGCGCCAGGAGCTGTCCGTCTCCCGGCGTATCAATGATCTGGAGGCGCTAGAACGGGTGGAGCCGTCTACCGGCGCCGAACCCGTCCTGGCCGGCGCCGTGCGGGCGTGGGCCGACGGCGCAGAACTGGCGACCATCCTGGAGGATACGGAGCTGACCGCCGGGGACTTCGTGCGCTGGTGCAAGCAGCTGCTCGATGTGCTCGGCCAGCTCGCCACCCTGAACCTGGGCTCTCACCTCACGGCGCTGGCGGCAACCGCCGCCGAATCCTGCCTGGACGTCAATAGGGGAGTGGTGAGTTGGTCCTCCGTATGAGCATGCGGAAGCGGTGGGGAGCGTCCGTGCTCATCGCGGGGTGTGCTGGGCTGGGAGTATGGGCCGCTTTCCCGCCGCTGGGCTGGTGGTGGGCGGCCCCACTGGGGTTGGCCCTGCTGGCCTCGGTGCTACGCGATCGGGGCCCCTGGACCGGGGCGGGACTCGGCCTCGTGTTCGGCATCGCCCTGTTCACGCCGCTGCTGCACTTCACGGCGGTCGCCATGGGCAATCCGATCGGCTGGGCCGCGTTGACCGTCGTCGAGTCGTTGTACCTGGCCGTATTCGGGGCCGCGTGGGCGCTGGCCAGCCGCATAGGCGTCCTGCAGCGGCACGGAACCTTGACCGTGCTCGCGCGCATCGTGGCCTTCACCGTGCTGTGGTGCGGCGTGGAGGAGGTGCGCTCGTCCTGGCCCTGGGGCGGGTTCCCGTTCGGTCGTCTGGCTTTCGCCATGGCCGATGCCCCCATGCTGCCGTTCGCGGCCTACGGGGGAGCGGTGGGGCTGAGCGCGCTGGTTGCCTGCGCCGGAGCCGGTCTGGCCGAGGCGGGCCGGGCCCTGCGCGAGCACCGCGCGTTGAACGCACTAGCGGCCGCGGCGCTGGCCGGCGTGGTCGCCGTGGCACCCATGCTGCTGCCCGTGGACGGCGCCGCCGAGGACGGTACTCTGCGCGTCGGCGCGGTGCAGGGCAATGTCGCCGAGGAGTTCGAGGATGCCTTCAATCGGGCGTTGGAGGTAACCGGAAACCACGCTGAGGCCACCCGGCAGCTCGCCGACGACGTCGGCACAGGCGCCCTCGACGTCGTCATCTGGCCGGAGAACGCCGCCGACCTCGACCCGCGCGCCACTCCGGCGTCGGCGGCCCTGGTGGAGTCGTCGGCCCAGGCCGTGGGCGCGCCGATCCTGGTCGGCGCCATACTCTATGCGAACGGTGAGCGCTACAACGACGTCGTGGTGTGGACCCCGGGTCAGGGCGCGGGGGAGTACTACCGCAAGCACCGCCCGGTTCCCTTCGCCGAGTACGTGCCGCTGCGCGACCAGCTGCGTCACCTGACCCGACAAGTGGACCGCATTGGCACCGACCTGGCCCCGGGAACCGGCCCGTACACGCTGCCGGTCCATGCCGCCGTCCAGGACCGGGACGTGCTACTCGCCATGGGAATCTGTTTCGAGGTCGCCTACGACGACACTCTGCGCAGTGGAGTGGAGCAGGGTGGCGAGCTCATCGTCATCCCCACCAACAACGCCAGTTTCCTCACCTCCTCGGAGGCGGAGCAGCAGCTGGCGCAAGGGCGGGTGCAGGCTGTCATCCACGGGCGTGCCCTGGTGCAGGTTTCCACCGTGGGTGTCACGGCCATCATCAATCCACGCGGCGGCGTCGAACAGCGCACCGAGGCCTACACCCAGGCCGCGCTCGTTGCCGACGTGCCGCTGCGCACGTCCATCACCGTTGCCGACCGCCTTGGTGCCCTGCCCGGACGCGCCCTCGAAATGGGGGCTGCCCTGCTGGCAGTGGCCGGTATGGTGTCGGGTATGGCACGGCTACGACGTCGCCGTCGACGAAACGTCGCACGATCCCGTCGACGCCGCCGCACATGAGCTCAACGCACGGGAGAAGAGTTGTGAAGGCCCTGGTTGTCATCCCCACGTACAACGAGATCGAAACCCTCGCCGGGGCGCTGGACGGCGTGCGCCGGGAGGCCCCGGCGGCTCATGTGCTCGTTGTCGACGACGACTCTCCCGACGGCACCGGCGCTCTCGCCGACGCCCGCGCCCAGGCGGACGACCATATCCACGTCCTGCACCGCAGTGAGAAGAACGGGCTCGGCCCCGCCTACCTGGCCGGATTCTCCTGGGCACTGGCGAGCGGCTATGAGCTCATCTGCGAAATGGACGCCGATGGCTCGCACCGCCCCGAGGACCTGGCACTGCTGCTGCAGCGCGCACAGATGGCCGACGAGCCCGACCTCGTCATCGGCTCCCGCTGGGTCTGTGGAGGCGCCACCTCCGGCTGGGACGCTAAACGCGTGGCCCTGTCACGCGGCGGCAACCTGTACATCAACGCCTGGCTCGGGCTGCGAGTCAAGGACGCGACTGCGGGCTTCCGGGTGTACCGGGCAAGCACGCTGCGGCGCCTCAACCTGGGTGAGGTCGAGGCGCTCGGCTACGGCTTCCAGGTCAATATGACCAAACTCGTCGCCGATGCGGGTGGCCGCATCGTGGAAATGCCGATCACCTTCCGGGAGCGCGAGGCGGGCCGCTCCAAGCTCTCCGGCGGCATCTTCTCCGAGGAGCTGGCTCTGGTCACCAAGTGGGGCTTGGCCAAGCGCGGCGGCCAGTTGGCCGCGCTAGCCGGATCCGCCCGCGACGGTGCCCGCAACATGCTGCGGCGGGCTCGGGGCAATCGGCGCGATCAGAAGCGTTCGCGGTAGATCTCGCCGGAGCGCAGCATCTCCAGCCGCTCATCCAGGAGGACCTTGAGCTCCTCAATGTCGCGGCGCTCCAGCAGCATGTCCCAGTGGGTGCGCGGCGCCTTCTTGGGCTCATCCGACTCGGGCTCGTCCTCACCGCGGAGCACCGCGACCTGCCCGCACTCCGGGCACTCCCAGGTCTGGGGAACCTCCGCCTCCATGGACATGGGCACGGTCGTGACGTGGCCGACCGGGCACTCGTAGGTGATGTTCTGCCGCTCGGCGAATTCCACGCCCTCCTCGGACTCCATCGACTTCGCGCCGATCGTCATGCCTCGCAGTGCGCGGTCCGCCATGCTCGTGCCCTTTCCTGTTGGTGTGCGTTAGCTGCGCAGAGCATAACGCGTCCGCGCCCCGAGCCATTCCCGGACCGTTTTCGGGCCGCGTCGGGGGCCGGGCTGCGGCATACTGGGCGCCATGGCAACCAAGCGCATTGGAATCCTGACAGCGGGCGGCGACGCCCCCGGGCTCAACGCGGCGATCCGCGGCTTCGGCAAGGCGGCAATCTCGGAGCACGGCTGGAAGCTCATCGGTTTCCGCGACGGTATGCGTGGGCTCGCCGAGAACCGCTACATGGAGCTGGACGGTGCCGCACTGTCCGGCATTCTCACCACCGGCGGCACCATGCTGGGCACCAGCCGGGACAAGGTGCATCGCATGGTGGTCGACGGCGAAGTCCGGGACATGATTCCGACGATCGTGGACAACCTTGAGAAGGACAAGATCGACGCCCTGGTATGCCTGGGCGGGGGAGGCACCGCCAAGAACGCCCGCCGCCTCATGGACGCCGGCGTCAACGTGCTGCACCTGCCCAAGACCATCGACAACGACATTGTGCGCACGGACAGCTCCTTCGGCTTCGCCACCGCTCTGGAAATCGCCACCGAGGCGGTGGACCGGCTGCACTCGACGGCGCACTCCCACCACCGCATCATCCTCACCGAGATCATGGGCCACCGCGCTGGCTGGCTGGCGCTGGGGGCAGGGGTCGCCGGGGGAGCCGACGTCATCCTGCTGCCCGAGGTGCCTTACTCAGTGGAGGCGATCGCCGAGAAGATCGAGCGGCGCCGCAAGCACGGGTCGAACTTCTCCGTCGTCGCCGTCGCTGAGGGCGCTCTCAGCCAGGCGGATGCCGAAGAGCTGGCCCACGCGCAGGCGCTCGTCAAGGATGCGTCCAGCCCCGAGCTCAAGGCCATGGCCAAGAAGGGTGTCAAGGCGCTGGAGGCCTCACATCGAGCCAACACCTTCACCCTCGCCGAGCAGCTCGAGGCTGCCACCGGTCTCGAGGCGCGCGTGTCCATCCTGGGCTACGTCCAGCGCGGCGGCACCCCGAATGCGGCCGACCGGCTGCTCGGGACCCGCCTGGGTGTGGCCGGAGCGAACGCCATTGCGGATGGGAAGTTCGGCGTCATGGTTGCCGACCGTGGCCACGACACCGCACTGGTGCCGCTCAAAGACGTGGCCGGCAAGGTCAAGTACGTGCCGCGCGACCACGAGTGGATCAAGGCGGCCCGCGCCGTCGGCACCGCCCTGGGTGACTGAAGCGTTCACCGACTGTGGCGGGCGCTAAGCACGCGGGGAAGCCGGCCAGCGGAGCGTTATCTATAGTCCACCCACGCGCAGATTATGACCTCCATCACATGGAGATACTAGCGTCACCACACAGATCGGTTGCTACCACGACGAGCGGTCAACTATGATTGACGCCATGAAGACTCTAGTCAGCGCCGACGATGACGCACCACTGAAGGAGCTCAGGCGCATTGTGCGCGAGCGCAAGCAACTCGACGCCGCAGAGGAACTCGCCGTGCGTCGCGCACGCAATGCCGGCCACAGCTGGACGGCCATCGGTGCCGCACTCGGAATCAGCAAGCAGGCCACCCACAAGCGCTACGGGAAGTAGCGCACTGTTCCAAACCAGGAGCATCCAGCCAGGGCATTGAGGCCGAGCCACAGACCGGTTAGACCGAACCGCCGCCCACACACCGCAAGAGCCGATAATGTACATTATGTCATTCCTCGAATGAGGAACGAGCGAGCACTCCTCCGTTCTGTGCCCTGATTCCAATGCGGCTCGGATGGGACTCACATGGGAGGCCCTGCCAGCCAGGGCAAGCTGTGGACCGTTGGCGGACCGGAACCCGGTCCGCCCGATTCGAAGCTGATTCAAAGGAGTCTCGGTGTTTCTTGCTCTGCGTGAGATACAGCATGAGCCCGGCCGTTTCGCGCTGGTCGTCTCGGTAATCACACTGATCACCTACCTCACCTTCTTCCTTGCCTCTCTTGCCTCCGGCCTGGCCGGCTCACCGGGCCATTGTGGACGGCTGGAGCTCTGGCAGCGTCATAGTCACCGAGGCGTCCAACGAGAACATCGCGGCCTCGCGAATGACCAGCGACCAAGTGACGTCCGCCACCTCGATCGCCGACGCCGCCGGTACACGCGCATCTCCCCTCATCTCCACTCCCGCAGTGGCGCAGCTCACTTCTGAGAATGAGTCCAAGGTGGACGTCTTCGCCTTCGGAATCGACTTGGACGGACGACTCTCCCCCACCATCGTGTCCGGCTCCAAGATCACCGATCCGACGAGTGAGCTCCTGGCCGATGAGAGCCTGAAGGCAGACGGGCTGGGAGTCGGTGACACGATCCGGCTCCTGGGCTCGGACCATGAGTGGACCGTCTCCGGCCTCACCCGGAACACGACATTCCAAGCCACCCCAGTACTCACCATGGACGCCAGCGCCCTGCAGGACAAGGGACCGGCCGCTGCGTCCCCCACGATCAGCGCCATGGTGCTTGACGACGACATCACAGCGGACTCAGCAGCAGCCGAAACCGCCCCAGCCACCGGGCTTGCTCTGTTGACGACTGAGGAGCTCATTCAGACGCTGCCCGGCTACTCCGCGCAGGTTCTGACATTCACCCTCATGATCGGCTCCCTCATCCTCGTGGCCTCACTGGTACTCGGGATCTTCCTTTACGTGCTCACCCTCCAAAAGCGGCCAGTCCTGGGCATCCTGCGGGCACGCGGGGTCCCCACCGGCTACCTCATCCGCTCCGGCGGTGTCCAGACCGCGGTCCTTGCGGCGGTCGGCGTCCTCGTGGGACTGGTACTGACCCTGGTGACCTCGGTCATCCTTCCCGACGCCGTTCCGTTCCGCCTGTCCTCGGGGCTCAACGCCGCCATCTCCCTCGCCTTCATCCTGGTATCGGTCTTGGGAGGGCTGGCCTCGGTGCGCGTCATCGCCCGCATTGATCCTGTGGAGGCAATCTCATGAATAACAACTCCGAACGGCATGCTTCAGCGATGGCGGCGCTGACCCTGTCCAAAGTGACTCGCGACTACCGCCAGGGCAAGGAGACCGTGCATGCGCTACGAACCACGGACCTGGAGATCCACAACGGTGAGCTCGTCGGCATCCTGGGGCCCTCCGGCTCGGGCAAGTCGACGCTGCTCACCGTCATGGGCGGACTGCGCACGCCCACGACGGGCACCGTGGAGATCGGCGGGGAACCGTTCTCCGCGCTGCCCGAGAAGAAGCGGGCCCAGCTGCGCCGGCAGTACCTGGGGTTTGTGCTCCAGAACTCGGGCCTGGTCCCGTTCCTCACTCTGGCTGACCAGTTCGCCCTGCATGACCGGGTACTTAAGCGCGCCCCCACGACGGAGCATCGTGACGAGCTGCTTGACACTCTGGGCATCAGCGACCGTGTGCGCGCCTATCCGTCCCAGATGTCCGGAGGTGAGAAGCAGCGCGCCGCGATCGCCGTTGCCGTCTACCACGACCCCACCGTGATCTTGGCCGATGAGCCCACGGCCGCACTGGACTCTCACCGAGCCCACGACGTGGCACAGCTGCTTGCCCAACAGACGCACGAGCAGGGCAAGGCAACGGTCATGGTGACCCACGATGAACGGATTCTGCCGGTCTGCGACCGGGTCATGGTCATGCGCGACGGCGTGCTCAGCGACGAGAAGCGCTCCGAGTCGCCGTAACATGCTCTACAATGTTATGACATAACCGTGACCAAGATGGTCGCCTGGCGTCCGGATGCACGAAACCGGCCTCGTGGGGATTAGGCTTGTCCGGAATTTGTCGGACAGCCGGGCAAAACGGCCCGGCCGACTCATATGCCCAGGTCAGTCACGTCTCACAAAGGAGTTGCCGTTGACCGTACGTCGTGAACCCACACTTGCCGACGTCGCTGAAGTCGCGGGTGTCTCCTTGACCACGGTTTCCCGGGTGCTCAACAACCGGGGCTACCTCAGCCAGGCGACCAAGGACCGCGTCGCCAAGGCCATTACTCAGCTCAACTACCGGCCCAACCAGGTTGCGCGGGCACTCCACGGCAAGTCGACCAAGATCATCGGCGTCATCGTGCCAACGGTCGCCCTCCCATTCTTCGGTGAACTCGCCGCGGAGATCGAGAACGCACTGGCCGATCACCACTACCGCATGCTGGTGTGCAACTCGATGGGGCGAGCGGAACGCGAACGCGAGTATTTGGACCTGCTCATCTCCCACCGCGTGGACGGCATCATCTCCGGTGCCCACAACGAGAACCTCGAGGAATACCAGACGGTGCGCATGCCGCTGGTGACGGTCGACCGCGACCTCTCCCCCACCATCCCGAATATTCGCTGTGCCAACGAAGCGGCGGCGCGAGAGGCCACCCAGTTGCTACTGGACCGGGGGGCACGCCGCCCCGCGCTACTCACCTCACGCACCGGCACACACAACCGTCGCGAGGCCGGCTACCGCACCGTCCTGGCCGACGCCGGTATTGAGCCACTCATCTTCACCGTTGACTTCCACACTCCCGACGCCGAACGGGCCCGGCTCATCGATGCTCACCTCGACGCCGCGGCCGACGACATCGACGCCGTCTTCGCCACCGATGACCTCTCCGCGGCCGCGGTGCTGGACTGGGCCGAACGCCACGGCCGCCGCGTGCCGCAGGACTTCAAGGTCATCGGTTTCGATGGGACCTCCGCGGTGCGCCGCGCTCTACCCGGTCTGGCCACGGTACGCCAGCCCATCGCCGGGATTGCCGCCGCCGCCGTGGACGTGCTGCTGGCCCAAATCGAGGCGGCCGCCCAGGGCGAGGAGGCCGCGCCCGTGGACTCGCCTATTGAGCTGCCCGGCGAACTGCTGGTCGGGACGACCGCCTGAAACCAAAGCTGGTGGCCAACCCGTTGGGGTTGGCCACCAGCTTCTTGTTGCGCGCCTGATGCTCAGGCGCTTGCGCCTTGCTCCGCCGGCTGCTCGGCGGGAACGACGGCGTACAGCGCATCGCCGCGGGCGACCTCGCCGGTGTGCTCATCGGCCAGGCCACCGAAGGCGGTCGCATTGGACACGACAATCGGGGTCACCGTCTGGTAGCCCGCCGCCGTGACGCCGTCCCAGTCGACGTCCACCAGCGGCTGACCGCGCAGCACCTTGTCCCCCGCGGATACCTTCGGGCTGAAGTGCTTACCGTCAAGCTCGACGGTGTCCATACCCACGTGGATGAGCAGCTCGACACCGCTGGCCGAGCGCAGGCCGTAGGCGTGGCCGGTCGGGAAGGCGACCAGCACCTCGCCGTCGACCGGGGAGACGACCGGACCGGAGTCCGGAACCACAGCCAGGCCGGGGCCAAGCATGCCGGAGGCGAAGGTCTGATCCTGCACTTCGGACAGCGGTACGGCCTTGCCCTGAATCGGGGCGGTGACGGTGAAGTCGGTGGCGGCCTCGGCGGGCAGTTCGACGGTGGCGGCGTGTGCCTTGGTGGCCTCCGCCTCGAGAGCAGCCTCGTCCACCTCGTCGTCGGCCGCGAACGATGCCTGGCCCTTCGGGGTCCGGCCGTAGATGAACGCCGCCGCGAAGGCGATGACGAAGGTCATGGCCTCGAGCATGAGGTAGGTGGGGATGTTGCTGGTGATGATGGAGACGAAGCCGACGAATCCGGCCGCGCCCAGCGCCGCGCCGCGCACGTTGAACAGGGCCACACCGGCGCCACCGATGGCGGCCGCGCCCATAGCGATGTAGAAGGGCCAGCGCAGGCGCAGGTTGACACCGAAGATGGCCGGCTCGGTGATGCCGAAGACGGCGGACACACCACCGGCACCGGCAAGACCCTTCATCTTGGCGTCGCGGGTGTTGAAGAAGACCGCCAGGGCCACCGCTCCCTGGGCCACGTTGGCCATGGAGGCGATCGGGAAGATGAAGTCACCGACGCCGCCGTTGACGGGCAGCAGCGGGATCTCGACGGCCGGGAAGGACTGGTGCAGGCCGGTGACGACGATCGGCGAGTAGACCAGGCCGAAGAGGAAACCGCCGATGGGGCCCAGGGTGTTGTAGGTCCAGTCCAGACCCTCGGTGATCCAGAGGGACAGCTGGCGGGTGATCGGGCCGACCAGGACGAAGGTGAGGAACCCGGTGACCAGCATGGTGATGAGCGGCGTGAGCAGGAAGTCCGCGGTACCGGACAGGCGCTTGTGCAGCCACTTCTCGATGGTCGACAAGATCCAGGCCACGCACAGCACCGGGATGACCATGGCCTGGTAGCCGATCTTATCCACGGTCAGACCGAACAGGCTCCAGGTGTCGCTGGTGCCCATGTAGTCCCAGAAGGCCTGGGCAGCGGCCTCATCGGCCATGTTGTAGGCGCTCAGCAGCGAGGTGGAGACCATGGCGGCGCCCATGGCGGCACCGAGATAGACGTTGCCGCCGAAGCGCTTGGTGGCCGAGTAGCCGACCAGCACCGGCAGGAACGCGAAGGCCGCCGAGGAAATCATATTGATGAGCTGGGCGTAATCGTCCAGCCAGATGAAGCGCTTCACGAGGGCCTGGTCCCCGAACAACCCCTCGGCGGTGAGCACATTGTTGATCGCCATCATGAGGCCGCCGGCGATGAGGGCGGGCAGGATCGGGACGAAGATGTCCGCGATCATCTTGATGAAGCGGGAGAAGATATTGCCGCTCTTGGCAGCTTCCTGCTTCGCCTCGTCCTTGGAGACTTCCTTGACACCGCCGGTCTTGACCATCTCATCGAACACGAGGTCGACGTCTCCGGGACCAACGATGATCTGGAACATGCCGCCGGCTACGAAGGTGCCCTTGAGATCGGGGTCCTTGTCCAGCGCCTTCTGGTCCACCTTGTCCATGTCGTTGAGGACGAGGCGCAAACGAGTCGCACAGTGTGCTGCCGCGTTGATGTTATCGGCGCCACCGACGTAGGTCAGGACGTCTTGCGCCACGCGGGCGTGATCCATTGCCACCCGGGCTTCCTTTCTGTGGGAACTGATGACTCTGCGTTGAGCTCGACGGAAGGTTCCGGTGCGTCGGGGTCAACCGCTCGCCCCTGCCGCCTAGACCTGTGTCAAACGTTGGTCAGACTACCGTTCACCTACGGGTTGCGCAACCGTCTCAGTCGTAGGCAATCGCGCACCCAGACGCCAGTCGGAACGGGCTGGCAGCAAAGACGACGGCGCCGCTAGCCTGCGGGGAGACGA
This sequence comes from Actinomyces sp. MRS3W, assembly GCF_032465695.1. Taxonomy (NCBI): domain Bacteria; kingdom Bacillati; phylum Actinomycetota; class Actinomycetes; order Actinomycetales; family Actinomycetaceae; genus Actinomyces; species Actinomyces sp. MRS3W. The sequence continues at coordinate 30,504 of NZ_JAWDJJ010000236.1, read as the reverse complement.
AACTGCGCAGGGTAAAGGCAATGTCGCCGTCGCCCACGAATACCTCGGTGATGGAGCGATCGTGCAGGATCTCCAATCGCGGCACGGTTCCCGACAGCAGGGTGACCGTGCGCACCTGGCCGTGCTGGGTGTAGCGCGAGTGCGAACGATCGACGACCAGGCGCGTTGCGTCGGCGTCGGGCACCAGCTCGACGGTGATGTAATCGGCGTCGTCGCCGATGCGCACGCCCCAGCGTTCCTGTGCCTGTGCGGTTTCCAGACGCATGTGCCAGGAGCGTTTGCCGTCCAGTTCCGCTATGCGGGTTGCGGAATCCAGCCACTCCCCCACGATGCCCAAGGCGGGGGCGTCATGGGGCAGCTCCACGGCCGGCCGTTGCAGGAGGCGGCCACCGCGCAGCGTGAGTACCCGGGGAGCGGTGAAGGCATGTACCCAGCCGCCGGTTTCAATCGAGGGTTGATCGTCCTCAGCGGCATTACCGGCCCAGCCGACCATGATGGCCGGGCCCGGCTGGCTGGGGCGGCGGGCAAAGACCTGAGGGGCGTAGAACTCGAAGCCCCGGTCGACCTCGGCGAAGGTGCCGTCGCATTCGCGCAGCTCGGTGCCTTCCAGTCGGCCGACCGTGTAGACGCAGGGGAAGATGTTCTCGTACCCCTCGGCGTCGGGGGTGATGCCCTGCGGGCACCAGATGAGCACGTCCCGTACATGCCCGGTGAGCTCGTCGGTCAGCCGCACCAGGCCCGGGCACTCCCACATGTATCCGAAGTGGTCGAAGGCGCCGTCGGCGTCCGGGAAGGTCAGTTCGCCCTCCAGCTGCCAGTGCAACAGGTCCGTAGAGCGGTACAGCAAGGCGGTGCCGGTGAGGTCTTCACGCTGTGCGCCGACCAGCATGCGGAAACTGCCCGGGGCGTCGGGATCGCGCCACACCTGCGGGTCGCGGAAGTGGGGCGTATAGCCCTCGGGGTGAGCGGGCAGCAGCGGGTTGGCCGGCCATTTGGTGAAGTGCTCAAGGTCGGGGCTGGTGACCAGGCACTGGCTGGCGGTGCGAGCATCAGTGACCGGATCCTTGAGGTTGCCGGTGTAGAACAACTGGTAGGCGGCACTATCGGGGGCCTGCGCGGGCTCGTCACCGTCCAGCACCAGCGCTCCGCCGGAATACGCGCCGGAGCGATCATAGAAGGAGTCGGGGATGATCGCCGGCTCGTGCTGCTGCCAGTGGAGCAAATCGTCGGAGGAGGCGTGTCCCCAGTAGACCAGTTTGCGATGGGGATGGAACGGGCTGAATTGGTAAAAGGCGTGGTAGGTGCCCGAGTCAACAAGCAGACCGTTGGGGTCGTTGAGCCGACCGACCGGTGCCGCCAGGTGCACCACGGGATAGTCCGGATCGGTAGCTGCCCGTGAGCTGGCGACGGCATCCTGGGCGGCCGCCCTCAGATCCTCGCTCATCCCCAAATTCATGTCCTCACTCATGCGGGTGACCTTAACAGCCGTTGCCGAGTGACAGGCTCTGAATGGAATGGGAAGTCCCGGGGCCCAGTCAGTGGAAGTACGGAATCAGCAGCCACAGGCCGAACAGGACGATGCCCACGGCACAGGCAAGGAAGAAGCCCGCGGCCACCTCGGCCGCATGCAAGCCATTGACTTCTCCTGCCTGCCGTTTGATGTGAACCGCGTCGAGCATGCGCGCTGCCGCCGAGACGACGGCCAGAATGAAGGCCGTACCAACAACTGTCACGAGGGTGACCAGGGCGAGGGAGGACCAGTCGATACTCATACGAGAGCTCCTGTTCCGCGGTCGCCAGAGCCGGCGCCCACCAGTTCGCGCTTGACCTGCTCCAGGGTCTTGGGAGCGCGGCCGAGCGCCGGGTCGGTTTGCTTGGCGACGACCACCTTGTCGGCGTCATTGACATTGGAGAAGTCGACCTTGTTGTGGTTGGCCTGCCGGATGATGAGCAGGGCGCTCAGCAGCAGCATGGCAATGACGACGAGCGTGCCGATGACTCCGCCTTTGACGGCGATGAAGGACGTCACCGCACCGACGACGCCCGCGCTGGGCAGGGTGATGAGCCAGGCGGCGCCCATCTTGCCGAAGGTGCCCCAGGAAACTTTGGACCCGCGGCCGACGCCGGTGCCGAGGATCGAGCCGGTGCAGATATGCGTGGTGGACAAGGCGAAACCGAGGTGGGAGGAAGCGAGGATGGCGACCGTCGAGGTGGTCTCTGCGGCGAAGCCCTGTGGCGGATCAATGTGGACCAGCCCCTTGCCCATGGTGCGCATAATGCGCCAGCCGCCGGAGTAGGTGCCCAGGCCGATGGCCATGCCGGCGGCAGCCACAACCCACCAGTAGGGGGCGCTTCCCGGCTCCTGGTAACCGGCCGCAATGAGCACCAGGGTGATAACCCCCATGGTCTTCTGGCCGTCGGAGGTTCCGTGGGCCAGGGCCACCATGGAGGCGGAGATGCGCTGTCCGTGGCGGAAGATCTTCTGACTGAACTTGTCGTCCGGGTTGGAGATCCGATAGGTGATCCAGGTGCCGATGGCTGAGGCCAGGCCGGCCACGCACGGGGCGATGAACGCCGGCAGGATGATCTTGGAGATGACGGTGCCCCAGTGCACGCCTTGGAATCCGGCGGCGACGACAACAGCGCCGATCAGTCCGCCGAACAGGGCGTGCGATGACGAGGAGGGCAGGCCGAGCAGCCAGGTGGCGAGGTTCCACAGGATGGCACCGGCCAGGCCGGCGAACACCATGGCGGGGGCCGCCTGAATAAGCGCGTCATCAAACATGCCATGGGAGATCGTCCGGGCGACTTCGGTGGACAGGGTGGCGCCGACGACGTTGAGGACGGCCGCGATGAGCACGGCGCGCCGCGGGGTGAAAGCGCCCGTGGCCACAGACGTCGCCATGGCGTTTGACGAATCGTGGAATCCGTTGGTGAAGTCGAAGACGAGCGCCGTGACGACGACCACGACCACGATGAAAAGGGTTGTACTCATGCCATTCCCGGTCGGGTGGGCGGTCCTGCGATCGCGCCGGGAGACTTCCCCGCACTGCACAGGTCCGGGCCGCAGGAACGCGGCCTGCTGTCATTCTTACCCGCTGGAGGCGAGCCGCCGAAGCCCTGCGAGCGGGAATTCACCAACTGTTCACTCGGGGTGTGGCGGCGGCGACGTCCTGCCCCAGGAAGAGGCCGACGCCTCACCGACGCCCCGCTCGCCCAGGGGGCGTCGGCCCGGCTTGAGCGATAGGGTCAGGGCCATGGCAGCCCGAAGTGGTAGCAGCAGTACGCGGCAGTCCCGCACCCGTCGGCGCACAGCATCCGCGCCTCTCGACCTCGGCATCGACCTGGGCACGACACGCACCGTCGTGGCCCGTGCGGACCGGGGCAATTACCCCGTCGTCACCTTCACGGACACCGACGGCGACGCCCATGAGTTCTTCCCTTCCCTGACCGCGCTGACCGCCGACGGGCTGGTGCACGGCTTTGCGGCACGCGCCGCCGCCCGCCGCGGCGCTCCCCTGCTGCGCAGTCTCAAGCGAGTACTGGCCTCACCGACGGTGACTGCCCAGACACCGGTTGTGCTGGGCGAGCGCACCTTCACCGTCTCCGAGCTATTGGTCAGTTACCTCACGACGGTACGCGAGCAGTTGCTCCGCTCCGGCGCCCTGGAGGGTGCCGACCCGGCCGACGAGGACGCCAATATCGTCGTCGCCGTGCCAGCGCACGCCTACGGCGCCCAACGGCTCATCACGCTGGACGCGTTCCGCGAGGCCGGCTTCCACGTCACCGCCATGCTCAATGAGCCCAGCGCGGCGGGATTCGAGTACACGCATCGCAAATCCCAGACCGTCTCCTCCCGGCGCACCCGGGTGCTGGTCTACGACCTGGGCGGCGGCACCTTCGATACCTCGCTTGTGGACGTACGCGGCCAGTCCCATGAGGTGCTCGCCTCGCGCGGCGCCAGCGACCTCGGCGGCGACGACCTCGACCTTCTGCTGGCCCAGACCGCGCTCGCGGCGGCCGGCGTGGCGGAGGAGGAGCTGACGGCAGCGCAAATCGACGACCTCCTCGATGACTGCCGCGACGCCAAGGAGTCCATGGCACCGCAGACGCGTCGGTTGCTCATCACCGTGCGCGGGCACGACCTGGTCATTCAGGCGGCCGACTTCTACACCGCGGCGACCCCGCTCATCCAGCGCAGTCTCGACACCATGGCACCCCTCATCGGCCGGCTCGACGACGGCGGTCCGGATCTCACCGACATTGCCGGCATCTACCTGGTGGGGGGCGCCTCGGCCTTTCCGCTCGTCCCCCGCCTGCTGCGGGAGCGCTTCGGTCGGCGCGTGCACCGCTCCCCCTACCCCGGCGCCTCCACCGCAATCGGTTTGGCCATCGCCGCCGACCGCACGGCCACGGTGGCTCTCACCGACCGGCTCTCTCGCGGCTTCGGCGTCTTCCGTGAAGCCGAAGGCGGCACCCGCACCGTGTTCGACCCCATCCTCAGCGAAGAGTCGATTCAGGAACGCGCCGACGGCGCACGCGGGACGATCATCACCCGCCGCTACCCCGCCGTGCACAACATCGGGCGCTATCGGTTCGTGGAGTGCGCGGGTGTCGACGACTCCGGCGAGCCCCGCGGCGAGCTGGCGCCTTACGAAGATGTCCTGTTCCCCTTCGACCGTTCCCTGCGGGAGGTCGAGGAGCTCAAGGCGGTACCCGTACAGCGTCTCGGCAACGGCCCTGAGGTGGAGGAGCGCTATGAGATCGACGGTGCCGGGCTCATCCGGGTCACGTTGACGGATCTGTCGGACGGCTACGCACGCACCTACGTACTCGGGCGCAGAACCAGCTGAAACCCGGTCAAGCGTCCGGGGCGCGCCCGGGTCAGACCAGGTCCGAGGCGCGCGTCAGGGCCGCGGACTCCTCCGCGGAGAGGGCCAGGTCCAGGGCGTCCAGGATCGGGCCCAGCTGGTCCAGCGTACGCGCTGAAGCCAGGGGCGCGACCACGCCCGGCCGCTCACGCAACCAGGCCAAGGCCACCGCGGCCGGAGCCACTGCGTGTGCGTCTGCGATCTCGCGCAACACGTCCACGACGGCGAAGCACTCCGGACGCAGATAGTCCTCCACCCAGCCCCCGCGCGCGGAGGCGGCGGGCGCGGCGGCCGACACCGTATCGGGACGGTACTTGCCGGTGAGGAATCCGGAGGCGAGCGAGAAGTAGGGCACGAGTCCCAAGCCGTGGGTGGCCGCAACCTCTCCCCGATTGCCGGGCCCCTCAACGTCCTGGCGGTGGACGAGGTTGTAGTGGGGCTGGAGGGCCACGGGTGGCGCGAAGTCGTTCGCGGCGGCGATGGCGCACCATTCCTCAACCCGGTCGGGCGTGTAGTTGGACAGCGCGACATAGCGTGTCTTGCCGGCGCGGCGCACATCCTCGAAGGCCGCTACGGTCTCCTCCAGCGGCGTATCCGGATCGTCGAAGTGGGCGTAGTACAGGTCAACGTGGTCGGTGCCCAGACGCGCCAGCGACTCGTCGATGGCCGCGTGGATATTGTCCACGCCCAGACCCTCCCGGCCCGGCTTGGTGGACACCTTGGTGGCGATGACGACGTCGTCGCGCCGCTTGCGGTGTCGCAGCCAGGAGCCAATGACGCTTTCGGATTCGCCGCCCGTGTGCCCCTCGGCCCAGTGAGAGTAGCCGTCTGCGGTGTCGATGAGGTTGCCGCCGCCGTCGATGTAGGCGTCCATGATGCGGTGGGACGTGGCCTCGTCAGCTGTCCAACCGAAGACATTGCCGCCCAGACCGATGGGGCTGACCGACAGTTCCGAGCGTCCGAGTGTGCGCATCGCCGCCATGGCTCAGACCGCCTGCTGCCGGGCCGCGCGGCGCTTGGCGAGCTCGTCTTCAACCACGGGGGCGTCGGCCGCGTGCTCAACCGGCAGCTCGGCGAGTGAGCCCTCGATCTCATGCCAGACACGGCCGACCGCAATGCCAAATACGCCCTGCCCGCCCTGCACCAGGTCGACGACCTCGTCCGCGCTGGTGCATTCATAGACCGAGGCGCCGTCGCTCATGAGCGTGATGGAGGTGAGGTCCTCGACGCCGCGTTCATGGAGGGCGTTGATGGCGACCCGGATCTGCTGCAGGGAGACGCCGGTGTCGAGCAGGCGCTTGACAATTTTGAGCAGCAAGATGTCACGGAAGGCGTACAGGCGCTGCGAGCCGGACCCCTTGGCGCCCCGAATGGAGGGCTCCACCAGGCCGGTACGGGCCCAGTAGTCCAGCTGTCGGTAGGTGATGCCGGCGGCGCGGCAGGCGACGGGCCCGCGGTAACCGGTGTTGACATCCAGGTGCGGGAGCGGGTCGCCAAAGAGCATCCCCTGCATGTGCTGAGATGCGGGGGCGTGAAGACTCGCTTCGTTAGCGCTCACTTGCCGGCTCCTGTCGAGATCGGGGCGTGCGTGGGAGGCACGCGCGGCCGGTCCTCCCGGCCACGACCCCACGATAGAACCCGCCGTGGATTCACTCAATGACAGGCACGCCGAGGAAACAGGTTTGAGTTCAGGTTGAGGTTGATGCCGAAGCGGGCCCACCCCGAACCCCCGGCGCCATCACGCGGATTACGCGACTCGACACCGAGCCCAGCTGTGATGCAGTACACATCAATATTCACACGAGCCACAGCCGTACCGCGTGTCGCGGTCCCGGCGCGCTCCATCTCACGGCCTCAGGAACCCGGAGCGGAGGCGGCGTCCTCCGCGGCTGCGTCGTCCAGCGCCCTGCGCCACTGCTGCAGACGGTGTTGCAGCTCTTCCTCACCCAGGTCGATGCCGCGCAAGCGCAGCAACGCGCCCGTGGCGAGCAGGGGGACGGACAGGGCGCTGGCCAGGATCAACCCGTCGCTGGGAGTGCACGGCACGGAGGTGGACAGGGTGGGCGTATCGGCGTCGAGCACGGCGGTGCAGCACAGACCGCCGTCGTCGTCCACGTCAAGCACAACCCGCAACACGCTTGATCCGAAGGCATCGACGCACGCGGCAAGGAAAGGCGCCCACGTGGGCCGACGAGACCATTCGGGGGTGCTGAGCAGGAGCCCGTCGCGAGCGCCGACGGGGACGGCGAGCATGCCCGGGCCCCCCTCCTCCATGAGGACGGCAACCAGGCCTGAGTCTGGAGTCGTCGAACGGACTCCCATGAGCGACATGGTCCGCACGCCCTTAATCTAAGGGTGGGACGGTGGCTGTGTCCCGCGAATGGAGAACCAGTCAGCGCAGCGCCTCAACCGCGCGATGCAGCAGGTTGGAGTGCAGATCGGCCAGGACCCCGGCCAGTTCCGCGGCCGCGTCCTCCCCCGCCGTCGTTGAGCGATTGCGCTTGTGTTGGGTCGCCAGGTCAATCGCATCCGCCTCGCGTTCGGCGGCGCTGCGCACCGCCCGCAAATTACGCAGCGGGATGCCCAACCTTCCGGCCTGGAGTGCCAGTGAAACCGTCGCGAGTGCGCGCGTATCGAAGCGCCCGTGGGCGTCCGGGGCAATGACGCCGATGGCCACAAGTTCCTCGACCTGCTCCAGTGATGCCCCTGAATGGTGTACCAGGTCCTCGGCGTTGAGCGCCCCGCTCACCGTGCGCCCGCCCGAAGCGACGACCCGTGCCACCGCGGGTGGTGGGGCGTCTGCGGTGCCGTCCAGCTCGAGCAGCCGCTCCCGAATGACGGACAGGGGCAGGTACTCGTCGCGCTGAGCCGTGAGCGCATAGCGCAGCCGCTCGACATCTGCCGTGGAATAGCGGCGGTAGCCGTTACCAACGCGGTGCGGGGCGATGAGGCCCTCCGCCTCGAGATAGCGGACCTTGGAAACCGACAATGCGGGGAACTCGGCCTTGAGACGATCGACAACCTCGCCGATCTTCATGGCGGGCTGCCGAGACACGCCCCGGGGCCATGGGCCGGGGTCGTTTTCTTGCGCCGCGTCACCCGCGGCGGCGCGCCGGGCGGCGGCGCCGGTCACTGCGCCGCCTGCTGGGGCGCAGGATGGTAGGTCATGCGGTACTTGCCGATTTGAACCTCGTCACCCGGTCGCAGGGCGGCCTGCTCAACACGCTGACGGTTGACGTAGGTACCGTTGAGAGAGCCCGAGTCACGTACGGAGAAGCCGCCGTCCGGCAGCGCGGTGAACACCGCGTGCTTGCGGGAGACCGTGACGTCATCGAGGAAGATGTCTGCCCGCGGGTGACGACCGACGGTCGTCTCGGCAGAGTCAAGCAGGAAGCGCGCACCCGTAGTGGGACCCTGCTGTACCAGGAGGAGGGCCGTCCCCGGAGGCAGGGCCGCGATCGCGGCGCGATCCTGCGGGGAAATACCAGCGTAGGGGACGTCGGGTTCCGCCGGGACGCCAACGGCTCCAAAGGCCTGGGTCGAGGTGGGATCCGGTTCCATCGGCGTACTCGACATCTATTCCCCTCCGGTCGGGCGGTGCCGGTTGCACCGCGGTGGTCCCACCATACCGTTGCAGCGATGTGCGGCCGCAATGCGTAGGCTCAGAAAAGCACGAATGCTTGGGTGCGTCGCCACGAGAACGTGTGTGGGATCGTGCGTCAGCTCCACTTGCACTCAGCGCGGCCGGGCTCGGCCCACTCCACATGGTAGACACCGGTGGGGTCATCGACACGGTGGTAGGTGTGTGAGCCGAAGAAGTCCCGCTGGCCCTGAATGAGGGCGGCGGGCAGACGCTCCGCGCGCAACTGATCGAGGTAGGCCAGCGAGGCGGCGAAGGCCGGCGTCGCCACCCCGGCGCGGGCGGCGGTGGCCACCACCTCGCGCCAGGCGGGCAATGCGCTGCGGAGCGCCTCGGCGAAGGTGGGCGCCGCGAGCAGGCTGGGCAGCTGCGGTTGCTCGGCGTAGGCGCGGGTGATGTCGTCCAGGAAGCGGGCGCGAATAATGCATCCACCCCGCCAGATCCGGGCCATGGCACCCAGGTCAACCCTCCAGCCGTTCTGGGCGGAGGCGGTGGCGATCTCATCGAAGCCCTGGGCGTAGGCGGCGATCTTGGAGCCGTAGAGGGCCTGGCGCACGGAGTCGATGAAGGCGTCGCGCTGTGCGGGGGTGACGAAGGCGGGGCGGTTCGCTCCGGCATCGAAGCCGGCCTCACGCACCGATGCGCGCAGCGCGGTCGCCGACGACGCGGCCCGGGCGAAGGTGGCTTCGGCGATGGCGGGTACGGCGACTCCGAGTTCCAGGGCCGTCTGCGTGGTCCAGGCGCCGGTGCCCTTCTGGCCGGCGGCGTCCACGATGACGTCGACGAAGGGCGCGCCCGTGGCCGGGTCGATGCGGTCGAGAACTTCGGCGGTGATGTCAATGAGGTAGGAGTCGAGTTCAGAGTGCTTCCAGGTGCGGAACACCTCCGCAATCTCGGGCACGCTCAGGCCCGCCACGCGGCGCAGCAGGTCGTAGGCCTCGGCGATGAGTTGCATATCGGCGTACTCGATGCCGTTGTGCACCATCTTGACGAAGTGACCGGCCCCGCCCGGGCCCACGTGGGTGCAGCAGGGCACGCCGTCGACGTCGGCGGCGATGGACTCCAGCAGGGGGCCCAGGCGCGTGTAGGACGCGTCGGTTCCGCCCGGCATGATGGAGGGGCCCAGCAGTGCCCCCTCCTCGCCGCCGGACACGCCCATGCCCACGAAGTGCAGGCCCTGCTCGCGTAGCGACGCCTCGCGGCGCTCGGTGTCCTGGTAATAGGTGTTGCCGGCGTCGACGATGATGTCGCCGGGCTCGAGCAGCTGGCGCAGCTGGTCGATGACGGCTTCGGTTGCCGCCCCGGCCTGAACCATGATGATGACCGCGCGCGGCCGGCGCAGGGAGGCGACGAAGGATGCCGGGTCCGCCGCGGGTACGAAGTCGCCCTCGGCGCCGTGGGAGTCGATGAGACGCTCGGTGCGCGCCGGGGTGCGGTTGAAGACGGCGACGGAGTGGCCGTGGCGGGCGAGATTGCGCGCCAGGTTGGCCCCCATCACCCCCAGGCCGTACACGCCAATGTCTGCGGAGGCCGGCTGCGGGGCGAAGTCACAGGCTGACGTCATCGAGGGTCCTTCTCTTCAACGCGGTGGTGCACCGCCTACAGTAGATGCGGGCAGTACCATGAGGATAGTCCTGGCGCCCGGTGCTGTTCGACGGCGGATGCCGCCGGTTCGTCGCGCACCCGCTCCGCCCGCAACCAACGGACGATAGGAAGGCTGCACAATACTCGTGGACGTCTCCGAAAGTCTCCAGCCCGCGCCGGCGACCGCCACGCCCGTCGTCACCGCAGAGCCTGATCCGTCGCAGCCGGGCAACCCGCTGCTCGATCCGCGCGACCTGCGCCTGCCCCGCATCGCCGATCCGTGCGTGCTCGTCATGTTCGGCATCACCGGCGACCTGGCCCGCCGCAAGCTACTGCCGGCCATCTATGACCTGGCCAACCGCGGTCTGCTCTCCCCCAGCTTCTCACTGGTGGGCGTGGGGCGGCGTGACTGGAGCGACGATGACATGCGCGCCTACATCGCGGACGCCGTGCACGACGGCGCCCGCACGCCTTGGCGCCAGGCCATCTGGGACCAGCTGGCCGCCGGTATGCGCTTCGTGGAACTGGCTTCTTTCCATGACGAGGCCGCCTACGACCGACTGACCCGTACCGTTGCCGATCTGGACGCCACCCGCGGCACGGCCGGCAATCGCGCCTTCTACCTGTCGGTGCCACCGGCCTGGTTCTCCGCCGTCACCGAGCACGTGGCCGCCTCTGGACTTGTGGATGAGGTGCCCGGCTCCTGGCGGCGGGTCATCATCGAGAAGCCCTTCGGCCACGACCGGGCCAGTGCCCAGGAACTGGACGCCGTGGTCTCCCGGATCGTGCGCGCCGACGACGTGTTCCGCGTCGACCACTACCTGGGCAAGGAAACGGTGCAGAACATTCTGGCGCTGCGCTTCGCCAACACCATTTTCGAGCCGCTGTGGAACCAGCGGTACGTGGACCACGTCCAGATCACCATGGCCGAGGACATCGGCATCGGCACCCGCGCCGGCTACTACGACACCATCGGCTCCGCGCGCGACGTGATCCAGAACCACCTGCTGCAGCTGCTCGCGCTGACCGCCATGGAGGAGCCCACCAGCATGCGCGCCTCCGCGGTTCGCGCGGAGAAGGAGAAGGTGCTGGCCGCGGTCAAGCTGGAGCGGGCCGGGGTCCTCGACTTGGACGCCACCACCGCTCGTGGCCGCTACGAGGCCGGCTTCCAGGGCGGCGTCCAGGTGTGCGGCTACCTCGAGGAGGACGGCGTGGACGCCGACTCCCGCACCGAAACCTTTGCGGCGGTGCGCTTGGAGATCGCCAATCGCCGCTGGGCGGGTGTTCCCTTCTACCTGCGCACCGGCAAGCGGCTCGCCCGGCGGGTGACGGAGGTAGCGGTCGTGTTCAAGCGTCCACCGTTCCTGCCCTTCACTGACGCCGCCACCGCGGGTGTGGGTGCCAATACCATCGTGCTGCGCATTCAGCCCGATGAGGGCATCACCATGCGTATGGCTTCGAAGGTGCCCGGCACGCAGATGGAGCTGCGCGACGTGACCATGAACTTCGGCTACGGCGCCTCCTTCAATGAGGAGTCCCCGGAGGCTTACGAACGGCTCATCCTAGACGCGCTGCTTGGGGACGCCCCGTTGTTCCCCCATCAGCAGGAGGTCGACCTGTCCTGGCGGATCCTCGACCCGGTTATTGAGCACTGGGCCGCCTCCGGCTCGCCGGAGGGATACCGGCCGGGTTCCTGGGGGCCGCCCTCCGCGCATGACCTGCTCGCCCGCGACGGCCGCATGTGGAGGCGCTCATGATCATCAACCTCGCTCAGACCACGACCGATGAGATCGTCTCCGCGCTCCTGGCCGAAGGCGTGAGCAGCGGCTCGCGCGTGCTCACGCTCGTCATCGACACCGACCGCGACGGCCTGGAGGACGCCCTGGTGGCGGCCCATGGGGCCAGCCTGGACCACCCCTGCCGGGTGGTGGCGGTTGTCTCCCCCGCCCCCGACGGCGACGACGCCGGCGACGATGACCGGCGTCACAACGGAAGTCGGCCCGACGATTCCGCCGGCCACCTCGATGCTGAAATCCGGCTGGGGCACGACGCCGGCGCCGGCGAGACCCTGGTGCTGTACCCGCAGGGCGAGGCGGCTCGGCACGCCGACACCCTGGTCGTGCCCTTCCTCCTTCCGGATGTTCCCGTGGTGACCTGGTGGCCGGATGCGCCGCCCATGCGGCCGGCCACGAGCCCGCTTGGGGCCCTGGCCACCACCCGCATCACCAACACCCCGTCTCAGCCCAACCCGTCTGCCGCACTGGCGGCGTTGGCCCCGCAGTACACGCGCGGTGATATCGACCTGGCCTGGACCCGCATCACCCTGTGGCGGGCCATGGTCGCCTCAACGCTGGACTCCTTGCTGCGAGCCGGGGCAGTCCACGGCGTCGTCGTCGCCGGCGAGCCGCACAACTCCTCGGTGTCCCTCATGATCCGCTGGCTGCAGCTGCGCCTGGGCATCGACGTTGAGCGTGTGGACGCCCCTGATATCCCCGGCATCGCCACCATCACGGTGCGCACCGATTCCGGTGATCTGGTCATTGCGCGCAAGGACCACGAGCGGGTGGTCATCACCCGTCCCGGCGCCGAGCGCCCCCAGGTGGTGACCATGGCCCGCCGCGAGCCGGTGGCCACCATGAGCGAGGAACTGCGGCGGCTGAGCCCGGACCTCGTCTACGAGGAGGTCTTGGCGACCTTCGTCGCCGACTGACGCCCGCTGGCCGGCCGCCGTCGTCCACAAGGGGGCGCCGCGCACCCGTGCGCGCATGCCCGGTGGAGGCGCAGCCCTTCCCCTCTACTCGGCCTGGCTCACCTGGGCTAGCGTGTTTGTATGAGAACCCAACCAATCGGCGCCTCAGACCTGACCGCCTCCAACCTCATCCTCGGCCTCATGCGCATCAAGGAGATGTCCGACGCCGACATCCGCACGCTTGTGAGCACCGCGCTGGATGAGGGCATCACCATGTTCGACCATGCGGACATCTACGGCAACGACCATGCCTGCGAGGAACGCTTCGGCTCCGCCCTGCGCTGGTCGGCCGCCGAGCGCGAGCAGGTCGTGCTGCAGACCAAATGCGGTATCCGCCAGGGCTGGTTCGACTTCTCCGAGGCGCATATCCTGCGCTCGGTCGACCAGTCGCTGGCCGCCCTCAAGACCGACTACCTCGACATTCTGTTGCTGCACCGGCCCGATGCGCTGGTGGAGCCGGAGGAGGTCGCCTCCGCCTTCGACAAACTCTCCGCATCCGGGAAGGTCCGCCACTTCGGCGTGTCCAACCACACCCGCGGTCAACTCGAATTGCTGCGCGCCACCGTCAAGCAGCCGCTGTTGGTCAACCAGCTGCAGCTGTCCGTCACCCACGCCAACATGATTGCCGAGGGCGTGGCCCTCAACATGCGCCATGAGCAGTCGGTGGTGCGCACCGACGGCATCCTCGACTACTGCCGCCTCACCAACACCACCGTACAGGCCTGGTCCCCCTTCCAGTCCGGGGACGGCACCGGCCCGTTCCTCGGCAACCGGGAGCACTACGCCGAGCTCAACGACGTCGTCGACCGCCTCGCCGGCGAGTACGGCGTGAGCGCCGAGGCCATCGCCACCGCCTGGATCACACGCCACCCCGCCCACATCCAGGTGGTGCTGGGAACCACCCGCCCGGAGCGTGTGGCAGCCGCCGCCCAGGGCGCGCAGCTGCCGCTCACGCGCGAGCAGTGGTACGAGATCTTCCGCTCTGCCGGGTACATCGTTCCCTGACCCCGCCCGGTGCCACGATGTTCCTGTCCCGCCCGGTCGCCTTGGCGCTGTCGTGCATGCTCACGGTAGCGCCGAGCGGTGACGGGGCCACCGGGGAGGCGGCGTGGGACTCCCGCGGAGAGCATGTCCTCAGCGCCACGGCTGCGCTGGCCGCCCTGGAGGCCCTGCCGGACGACTCCCCCGCCGCCGTCTCCTGGGGCGAGGGCGGCTCGCGCACCGGTTGGTTCGGCGAGGCATGGCTCGACGTCGACGGGGACGGCTGCGACACTCGCAACGAGATCCTCGCCCGGGACCTCAGCAACACGGACTTCTCCCGCGAGGACGGTATCCAGGATGTCGCCGCCGGGCGGGGGCGGGGCGCGGCCGTCTGCCCGGATGCCACCGTCTGGTCCGGCACGCTCGTCGACCCCTACACCGGGCAGACGGTGTCCTTCCAGCGCGGGCAGGATACCTCTGACGCTGTACAGATCGACCACGTCATCCCGCTCAACTACCTGTACGCGCACGGAGCGTGGGCGTGGGATCAGCGCACGCGGCTCCTAGTGGCCAACGACCCGCTCAACCTGCTGGCCGTCGACGGTAAGGCCAACCAGGACAAGTCCAATTGCGGCCCGGCGACCTGCCCCGCCGGATCCACCGAGACCGGTACCTGGACCACCGCCACCGGCCCGGGCTGGTGGCCGACCAATACCAACTACCGTTGCGCCTACGCCCAGCGCTTTGTGAGTGTGGCCGCCGCCTACGAGCTGGGCCTGCCCGACGCCGACAAGCAAGCACTGCGCACCGCTCTGACCGACTGCGCCGCAGGCGGGGATGGGGATGTGTCCCCGCTGGCACGCGCCCGCGCTCTTGGCACCCACGTCACTCGCACGGTGGCGGATCACCGTAGCTACGTCTGGGTGTGCGCCGCGGGCACGGCGCTGGTCGGTGCGGGGCTACTCATGCGCGGCTACCGGGCGTTAAGAGATGGAACCGACCACCTCAGGTCACGGTGACGGCTGCGGCGCACCGCGGCACGCATCCCGGCGGCTCAATCCTCTACGCTGGGTACGTGCACCGGCTCGACCGCATCGACCTCGACCTGGGAACCCGGCTCGTCCCCTTCCTGGAAGGCTGGGAGAAGCAGCGCGCCGTGCATACCGCCGTCGCCGAGGGGCACAGGCCGGCCACCGTACTGCTGGTGGAGCACGCCCCCGTATACACGGTCGGCCGCCGCACCCGTTCGTGGGAGCGTCCGCAGGGGCTCTACGTTGGCCCCGACCGCGTGCCCGTGGTTGACGTCGACCGTGGCGGGAAGACGACCTGGCACGGCCCGGGCCAGTTGACCGTCTACCCCATCATTCGCCTCGCCACCCCGATCGACGTCATCAAATATGTGCGCGCGCTCGAAGCCGCGGTCATGGAGGTGTGCGCGCTCTACGGCGTGGACACCATGCGCATCGAGGGCCGCTCCGGGGTATGGGTACCGCCCGCTCCGGGAGCCGTCGGCGCTGCGAGACGCGACCGCAAGCTGTGTGCCCTGGGGGTGCGAGTCGCCCGGGGAACCACCATGCACGGCCTGGCGCTCAATGTGGATCCCGATTTGTCCGCCTTTGGCCTGGATCGGATCATTCCCTGCGGCATTTCCGACGCCGGGGTGACCTCGCTGACCGAGCAGACGGGGGTGCATTATGAGGCGGTCGATGTCGCCACGGCCATGATGGAGGCGCTGGAGCGCCACCTCGCACCGCTTATGGAACAACCCTGACGCTCGCAGCCCGTGAGAAGGTGAGCCCATGTCTCAGTCGTACGCCGTCGCACCTGAGGGCCGCCGCCTGCTGCGCGTGGAGGCGCGTAATGCGCGGACCCCGCTGGAGCAACGGCCCGAATGGCTGCGCACCCGAGCCGTTGTCACCGACACCTATCAAGACGTGCGCGACCTGGTGCATACCCGCGCCCTGCATACGGTGTGCGCCGAGGCCAACTGCCCCAACGTCTACGAGTGCTGGAACGACCGCGAGGCCTCCTTCCTGGTTGGTGGGAGCCTGTGTACCCGGCGCTGTGACTTCTGCAATATCGGTACCGGCCGTCCGGGCGATTACGACCCCGACGAGCCCGCGCGCGTGGCTGCCTCCATCGCCGAGCTGCGCCTGCGTTACGCCACCGTCACCGGCGTGTGTCGCGACGATCTGCCCGACGGCGGCGCCTGGCTCTACGCCGAGACCGCCCGCCAGGTTCACGCCCACGTCCCCGGTTGCGGCATTGAGCTGCTCGTCCCCGACTTCCGCGGCCGTGCGTCATCCCTGCAGGAAGTCTTCTCCTCCCGCCCCGAGGTCTTCGCCCACAACCTGGAGACCGTGCCGCGCCTGTTCACACAGATCCGCCCCGCCTTCTCCTACACCGGCAGTCTCGAGGTGCTCGCCGAGGCGTCCCGGGCGGGCCTTCTGACCAAGTCCAACCTCATCCTGGGCATGGGAGAAACCCGGCAGGAAGTCGAGCAGGCCATCGATGACCTGGTCGCCGCCGGCGTCAACATCCTCACGCTCACCCAGTACCTGCGTCCGTCCCGGCTGCACCGTCCCGTCGACCGGTGGGTCAAGCCCCAGGAATTCCTCGAGTTGGCGCGGCTGGCCGAGCAGCGGGGCATGGCCGCGACCATGAGCGGCCCCATGGTGCGCTCCTCCTACCGTTCGGGAATGCTGTGGGCGCGGGCCATGCGGGCCACCGGGCGGGAGATCCCCGCGGATATGCGCGACCTGGCCGAACCGACGACGGCCCGGCAGGAGGCCTCCGCCCTGATGACCGGGCGAACGGTCTCCTGACGTCCCCCGGCGTCGGCTAAGGTGGGAACTGTGAGCACAGCCCCCAGCGCCAAGCCGAAGAAGAAGCGCCGCCTCGCGCAGGTCGTCCAGAACGTCAAAGACTCCTACACCATCTCCCGGCGCAGCTATCCGTGGATCGGATGGGCGCTACTGGGTATCGCCGTGGCGCTGCTCGTGCTGGCCGGGGTGCTGGCCGCCGTCACCAGCCAGGCACTGTGGTACTGGCTGCTCATGGCCGTGATTATCGCGCTCATGGTCGACATGGTCGTCCTCAGCCTGGCCACCCGACGCGCCTCCTACATGCAGATCGAGGGTCGACCCGGCGCGGTCAAGGCCGTGCTCGATCAGTCCGGCCGCGGCTGGTATGTGGAGTCCGACCCGGTGGCATTCAGTCCCCGCGGTCAGGACTTCGTGTGGCGGCTGGTGGGTCGGCCGGGCGTCGTCTTGGTGGCGGAGGGCTCTCCGCATCGCACTCAGCGCATGATTGAGGATGAGCAGAAGGTGCTGCGGCGCATCCTGTCGACGGTGCCCGTGCACGTCATCAGCGTGGGCACCGAGGAGGGCCAGACCCGGCTTATCCACCTCGAGCGGACCCTGCGTCGGCTCCCCACCAAGCCGACCAAGCTGACGAACACCGAGATCGACCGCGTGGCCAAGCGGCTGTCCTCTCTGTCCTCCAAGGGGATGCCGATCCCCAAGCACATGGATCCGAACAACATCCGTCCCGACCGGCGCGCCATGCGCGGGCGCTGAAACACTCCGGACACATCTGCGGCACGCCGACGACACTCCCCCGTTCTAGCCTGCCGACTCGTGCCCACAGCACACCTCATGCTCATCCCGATGGAGGAACTACATGTTCAGTGACGCCTCTGAAGCGCTGGCTTACATCGAGGAAGAGGGGGTGGCACTGGTTGACGTCCGTTTCTGCGACTTACCCGGCGTCATGCAGCACTTCACCATCCCGGTTGCTGCCTTCAAGGATGAGGCGCTCACCGACGGCCTCATGTTCGATGGCTCTTCAATCCGCGGATTCACCGCCATCCACGAGTCGGATATGAAGCTCATCCCGGACGTGACCACGGCCTTCTTGGATCCCTTCCGCGAGCAGCGCACGCTGGTCATGAACTTCTCCATCGTCGACCCGTTCACCGATGAGGTCTACTCCCGCGACCCGCGTTCCATCGCCGCCAAGGCGGAGGACTATCTGCGGGCGACGGGCATCGCCGATACCTGCTACATCGGCGCGGAGGCGGAGTTCTACCTCTTCGACTCCATCCAGTATGAAACCACCCCGGCCTCTACCCGCTACCTCATCGACTCCGCCGAGGCCGCCTGGAACACCGGCCGTGACGAGCCCGGCGGCAACAAGGGGTACAAGACGGCTTTCAAGGGCGGCTACTTCCCCGTGTCCCCCAACGACCAGATGGCCGACCTGCGCGACCGCATCGTGAGTACCTGCATCGCTTCGGGCCTGGACATCGAGCGCGCTCATCACGAAGTGGGCACCGCCGGCCAGCAGGAGATCAACTATCGCTTCGCCTCCCTGCTGGCGGCGGGCGATGACATGATGAAGTTCAAGTACATCGTCAAGAACGAGGCGTGGCGATGCGGCAAGACCGCCACCTTCATGCCCAAACCGATCTTCGGCGACAACGGCTCCGGCATGCACACCCACCATTCCCTGTGGAAGGACGGCAAGCCGCTGTTCTTCGACGAGCGCGGCTACGGGCAGCTGTCTGACCTGGCCCGTTGGTACATCGGCGGCATTCTGCGTCACGCCCCCAGCCTGCTGGCCTTCACCAACCCGTCGGTCAACTCCTTCCACCGACTCGTCCCCGGCTTCGAGGCCCCGGTCAACCTGGTGTACTCGGCGCGCAACCGCTCGGCCTGCATCCGCATTCCTGTCACCGGCTCCTCGCCCAAGGCTAAGCGCATCGAGTATCGCGTGCCCGACCCGTCCGCCAACCCCTACCTCGCCTTCGCCGCCACGCTCATGGCCGGAATCGACGGTATCCGGGGCCGTATCGAGCCACGCGAGCCCGTCGACAAGGACCTCTACGAGCTGGCTCCCGAGGACTACCACGACATCGAGAAGCTGCCGGGCACCCTGGACGATGCCCTTGAGGCACTCGAGACGGACCACGACTACCTGACTGCGGGCGACGTCTTCACCCCGGATCTCATCGACACTTGGATGGATTACAAGCGCACCAATGAGATCGCTCCGATGCGGCAGCGGCCCCACCCTTATGAGTTCGAGCTCTACTACGACCTGTAAGCGGCATCTCATCTCGGCCCCGCCCGAGCATTTGCATATATATGCTCTTATATGGATATCCTGACGGTGGCTTGAGTCCTCAACCGGAAGGAGCCGCGATGAGATCTGCCCGTACCTGGAGCGCCCGCGTCGCCGGAGGGCTGTGCCTGGCGCTCTTGCCGGCCCTATCACTGTCCGCCTGCACCAACGCGGCCGACTGGAAGGCGAGCGGGGGCAGCGACGCTTTCACCGGGTACGACGTCTCCGGCATCCAACCGCAAGACGACATCATCGCCATGCTCCCCGAGGGGGCCCTGTCCGACGGCGTGTTCGACGTGGCCGCTTCCACCGACTATGCGCCGGCGGAATTCCTCGACACCGACGGTACCGCCATCGGTTACGACGTTGACCTCACCAAGGCGATCGCGGCCGTGCTCGGCGTGGATTCCACCACCCACACCGCCGAGTTCGACTCCATCATCGCCGCCGTCGGCTCCAAGTACGACGCCGGTATTTCCTCCTTCACCGTGACCACCGAGCGCGAGTCGGCCATGGACATGATCTCCTACATCAACGTCGGTTCGCGTTTCAATGTGGCCTCCGGCAACCCGGAGGGTGTAGATCCCTCCGACCATCTCAACCTGTGCGGCCTGACCATCGGGGTGCAGACCGGCACCGCCCAGGAGGAGGCCATGAACGCCGACTCGACCGCCTGCACCGACGCCGGCCTGCCCGCCATCTCCGTGCGTTCCTACTCATCCCAGTCCGAGGCCACCACCGGCCTCGTCGGCCACGTGGTCGATGCCGTCTACTCCGACTCCACCGTGGCCGGCTATGCCGTCGAGCTGACCGATGGTGGGGTGGAGACCATCGGCGAGGTCGAGGACGCACTGCCCCAGGGCATCGTCCTGACCAAGGACAACCCCGAGTTCAATGCCGCTATCCAGGCGGCCGTCCAGTACCTCATGGATGAAGGCATCTGGGAGGAAATCCTGGATGCCTGGGGCATCCAGGACGCCGCACTTGAGACCGCCGAGCTCAACCCGAACGTGGAGCAGTGATATGACCACGACCCCGCAGACCCCGCCGCCCGCCGCATCGGACCAGCCGGTCAAGCTCAACCATCCCAAGCCCGTGCCCCGGCCGGGCACGTGGATCAGCGCCACCATTGTGGCCATCCTCGGGGCGATGCTCGTCCACGCCCTGGTGACCAACGAGAAGTTCCACTGGGAAACGGTCTGGTTCTTCTTCCGCGAGGTGCACGTGGTGCGGGCAGTCGGCTGGACGCTGCTGCTCACCTTCCTCGCCATGCTCATCGGTATCGTCCTGGCGGTGACGACGGCGGTCATGCGCCAGTCCTCCAACCCGGTGCTGCGCGGCGTGTCGCTGGCCTACCTCTGGTTCTTCCGCGGCACCCCGATTTACACCCAGCTCGTCTTCTGGGGTGCGTTGTCCGCTCTGTACCAGTACCTGAGCCTCGGGGTACCCTTCGGCCCGGAGCTGCTCACCTTCCGCACCACCACCGTGTTCACCCCTTTCGTCGCCGCCGTCCTGGGGCTGGGTATCAACGAGGGCGCCTACCTGTCCGAGATCGTCCGGTCCGGCCTGGCCAGCGTGGATCCCGGGCAGACCGAGGCGGCCGGCGCGCTGGGCATGAGCAAGGGGCAGATCCTGCGCCGGATCGTCCTGCCGCAGGCCATGCGGGTCATCGTCCCGCCCACCGGCAATGAGACGATCTCCATGCTTAAGACCACGTCACTGGTGCTGGCGGTGCCCTTCACCCTGGATCTCACCTTCGTCACCAACTCCTACGCCTCCTACACCTATCAGACCATTCCCCTGCTCATCGTGGCGGCCCTGTGGTACATCATCATCACCTCCCTCCTCATGGTGGGGCAGCACTTCATTGAGCGGTACTACGGTCGCGGCTTCGACGGCTCCACTCAGACCGGCGGCCGTCGCGGCATGTCCGCCCGCCAGCAGGCCATCCTCGACTCCCACACCACCAAGGACTCCCCCTTCCTGGAGGTCACCCCGTGAACACCCCCAAAGTACGTATTTCCGGCCTGCACAAGTTCTTCGGGGAACTGCACGTTCTCAAGGGCATTGACTTAACGGTTCAGCCGGGCTCCGTCACCGTGCTGGTAGGCCCGTCCGGGTCGGGGAAGTCCACGCTGCTGCGCTGCATCAACGAGCTCGAGACCATTGACGCCGGGCGGGTGTGGGTGGACGGCGAGCTCATCGGCATGCGTGAGGTCACCCGCCGGGACGGCACCGTTGAGCTGCACGCCCTCACGGATAAGCAGCGCGCCGCGCAGCGCTCCAAAATCGGCATGGTCTTCCAACGCTTCAACCTGTTCCCGCATATGACGGCACTGGGCAACGTCATGGAAGCGCCGGTGCATGTGCGGGGGCTGCCCAAGGAGCAGGCGCGCCAACGCGGCATCGCCCTGCTCGAGCGCGTGGGGCTGGGCGACCGGCTGGACCACTATCCCTCGCAGTTGTCGGGCGGCCAGCAGCAGCGCGTGGCCATCGCCCGCGCCCTGGCCATGGAGCCAGAACTCATGCTCTTCGACGAGCCCACCTCTGCTCTGGACCCCGAGCTGGTGGGTGAGGTCCTGCAGGTGATGCAGGATTTGGCCGCCGACGGCATGACCATGGTCGTGGTCACCCATGAGATGGGATTCGCCCGGGAGGTCGGCGATCAACTCATCTTCATGGACGGCGGCATCGTGTGCGAGTCCGGCAAGCCCATCGATGTGCTCGACCACCCCACTCAGGAGCGCACCAAGGCCTTTCTCGCCTCCGTGCTGTAAGCGAGGGTACCGGCGCGGCTGTCCTTCCGAGGCAGCGGCCTTCCCGGCTCAGCCGACGATGTCGGCCCGCCAGGTGCCCTCGTCCCAGTCGACCAGCCGCCACCCGGATTCGGGATCGCCCTCGACGACGCTGACCGCGGTATTGCGCATGGGGTGCTCGGCCACCCAGGCCGGATCCGCGCCGCCGTGTGCGGCCGCCGCCAGCGCCACCCACAGGCGCAGAATCGTGCCGTGCGCGACCAGCAGCGCGGTGCCGCCGGTGCGCGTGGAGTTGTAGATCTCCTCCACCACCGCGTTGAATCGGGCGAAGGTGTCCGCCCCATCCTCCGGGCTGCCGGGGATGCGCGCGGCGGTGCGCCCCACCATCCAGGAGCGGGTGGTGTCGGTGTAGCACGCCACCGAGCGGACGTCGGTGTTCATCTCCATATCGCCGGCCAGGACCTCGCGCAGACCGGGACGGATCCGCGCAGCCAGGCCGGTGGCCTGCTCAATGGGGGCGATGGTTTCCCGGGCACGTTGAATCGGGGAGACCCACAGGGAGGAGATGGCATCGAGGTCGCCGGTGGCCTCAAGACGCGCGGGGAGCAGAGACGCCTGCTCGCGCCCGATGGCATCCAGACTGTTGCCGGGGAACGCGGTATCCAGAGCGCCGGCAACATTGGCAATGGTGCGGCCGTGACGGACGAAGAGAAGCTTCACGGGCCCTATCCTGCCAGGCGTAGCAACCCGGCGGAGACTACGACCAGGGGTAGGGGCCGGTGCTGCGCCTCACGGTGGGCCGGGGCGGGGTGCGCGGTGCTGCCCCCTGCCCCTGAACACGCCCGGGTGCGGGCCGCTTCACCGGTGCGGACCCGGTGTCCGCGGCCGTGGTTGTTGCCCGCGCCGCCCGGCTGGGGGCCGTATCTCCGAAGACGACGTGTTCGACGACGCGCCGCGCGTGCCGGGCGGTACGCCGGTAGATGTCCTCAAGGTCCCGTTCATTCCCCGCAGGAATGCCCAGCAGTCGCGCCACCAGCCGAATCTCCCGCTGATCGGTGGGGAGCACGTCGACTCGGGTCCCGCCCGCACGTCCGGTCCCCAGCACACTGGCCGCCCGCACCCGGGAGGCCAGCACCCAGGCTGCGGTGAGTTTGCCGGCATCGTCGACGCTGATAAGGCCCGCCTGTGCGGCCGCGGCCAGCGCGTCCAGGGTGGAGGTGGTGCGCAGGCCCGGTACCCGGACGGCCTGGGTGAGTTGCAGCAGTTGGGCGGACCATTCGACGTCCGTCAGCCCGCCGGGGCCGAGTTTGACGTGTCGGCTCGGGTCGGCACCACGCGGCAGCCGTTCGGATTCCATGCGGGCCTTGAGCCGCCGGATTTCCCGCAGCCCGGCGTCGTCGAGCCCGTTGGGGCTCCAGCGCAGCGGGTTGATGAGTGCCTTGAACCGCTCCCCGAGTCGGCGGTCACCGGCGCAGGGGCGGGCCCGCAGCAGAGCCTGGCGCTCCCAGACCGAAGCCCAGCGGCCGTAGTACTCCGCATAAGAGCCGAGTGAGCGGCTGACCGGGCCCTGCCTGCCTTCGGGCCGCAGCCCGGTATCGACCACCAGGGGGTGGGGGTGTGCCTGAGCGAGCAGCCGGGTCACCCATTTGGCCACGGCCTCGGCTTCTGTGGCGGCCACATCCGGGTCGGCACCGGGGCGGGGCTCGTGTACGAACAGCACGTCGGCGTCGGAGGTGTAGGTGATCTCCCGACCGCCCAGGCGTCCCATGGCGATGATGGCGTGATGGGCGGCAGCGCCCGGCCAGTTGCCGTCGGCATCCGGTCCAGCAGCGACCGCCGCCGGCCCCTCACGCAGGGCGATGACCAGTCCGGTGGCCACGGTCAGGGCCGCGCCCAGGGCGGCGTCGGTGGCGTCGCCGAGGATCTGGGCCGTGCGCGCGGGGTCGACGTCGCTGAGGGAGTCGGCCAGGGCGGCGCGGATGAGTTCGCGGGTGCGCACCCCCATGGCGGCGCGGACCGCCTCGGTCGCTTGCGCCTCCAGGCCGACGGCGTCGGTGGCGGTCAAGGCCCGGCGCCGCAGTATGCGCTGGGTTTCGGAGCAGATGGCGCCGCGGGGCCGGGCAACCAGTTCGGCGTCGTCGTCGAGCCAGGCGATGGATTCGGGGCGCTCGGCCAACCGGTCGGTGGTCCACCGGGCGCCGGACAGCACTTGGCACAGCCTCCGGGCGGCAACCGGGGAGTCGCGCAGCATGGCCAAATACCAGTGGGACCCGCCAATGGATTCTGATAGCCGCCTGAAGGACAGCAGCCCGTTGTCGGGGTCGGGGCCCTGGCCAATCCACCCGATGATGACCGGCAGCAGCTGCCGCTGGATAGCGGCACGACGGCTAACCCCCTCGGTGAGGGCCTGAATGTGGTGCAGGGCGCCGTCCGGGTCGAGGTAGCCGAATGCGGCCAGGCGCTCCCGAGCGGCGTCGGGGGTCAGCGTCAGTTCTTCGGTGCTCAGGCTGGCCGCGACGCTCAGCAGCGGCCGGTAGTAGATCTCCTCGTGCAGCGCCCGCACGCGTCGACGCACCGAGGTGAACAGGGCGCGTACGGACTCGGGATCCTTGAGGGTGCGGCGGTCGATGCCGCGTCCGATGCAGCGCAGGTCCGCCGCTGTGTCCGGCAGGTCGTGGGTGCGGCGCAGGTGTAACAGCTGGGCGCGGTGTTCCAGCAGCCGCAGCATGCGGTAGCAGTCGCCGAGCTCGGCAGCGTCGGCGCGGCCCACATAGCCGCCGGCCGACAGCGCATCCAGCGCCTCCAGGGTGGAGCGCGCCCGCAGCCGGGCGTCGGCGCGTCCGTGAACCAGCTGCAACAGCTGCACGGTGAACTCCACATCCCGCAGGCCGCCGGGCCCGAGTTTGATGCGGCGATCATCCCGACCGGTGGAGCCGGACTCCTGCTCCACTCGCCGCCGCATGGCACGGGCGTCGTCGACGAAGTTCTCCCGCTGGCTCGCCGACCAGACCAGGGGGGCGACGCCGGCCTCGTAGGCGGCGCCGAGCTCCCGGTCGCCGGCGCAGGCCCGCGCCTTGAGCAGCGCCTGAAACTCCCAGGAGGAGGCCCAGCGCTGGTAGTAGGCCAGGTGGGAGGCGAGGGTGCGCACGAGGGCGCCGTCCTTGCCCTCCGGGCGCAGGGCGGTGTCCAGTGGCCACAGTGGCGGCTCGGTTCCCGAGGCAGAGGTGACGCGGGCAATCTCGGTGGCCATCCGCGTGCCCACCCGAATGGCGGTCTCCTCGCTCGTCTCCCCGTCCGCACCGCGACGGGCGGGGGCAACGACGTAGACGACGTCGACGTCGGAGATGTAGTTGAGCTCGCGGGCGCCGGTCTTGCCCATGGCGATGACGGCCAGGTTCACCTCGGCGGCAGGCGGGCCGACGACGGCGCGGGCAATGGCGAGCGCGGCCTCAAGGGAGGCGTCGGCGAGTTCGGTCATGCGCTCCCCCACCACCGGCATGTGGGCGACGGGGTTCTCGGCGGCCAGGTCGTCGGCGACGACGGCGAGCAGCCGGTCCCGGTAGGCGACCCGCAGCGCGGCCACCGCCCGGTCGGCGACGTCGGCCGGTATGGGGGTGGGCACGCCGGCCAGTACCGCGTCAACGGCGCCTTGCAGGGTCGCTGCGGCGTCGGGCCTGCCCGGGGCGTCGAAGGCACGGTCGGGGGCCAGCGCCTCGACATGCTCGGGATGGGTGATGAGGAAGTCGCCGAGTGCCTGGGAGGCGCCGAGCACCGCCAGCAGCCGGCTGCGGTGCACGGCGCGGCTCTCATCCTCGTCCGGGTCCAGGCACAGCAGTGCGCGCAGGCGTCGTGCCGGGGCACCTGTGTCGCTCAGGTCACCACTCGCCTCACCGATGACGGTGCAAGCCTCGGCCAGGCGGACCAGGGCCAGCAGGGCGAGGTCCGGGTCCGCGGTGGCGCCCAGTTCCTCGACGAGCCGGGCGAGTACCGGGTCCAGGTCTTTCGTCTCGCCGCGGCCCACGACCTGCCCGTCGGCCGACGCAGACGGCAGGAAGGGCGCGAGGGCGGGGTCCGCGAGCAGGCTGAGGGCGCGTTTAACCTCGGTGAAGCCGGCCCAAATCAGCCGGGTGCGGGTACTGGGTCGGCGGCTGTCCGCCGCTCCCCCACGATTCACGGGCATGGGCGGTTCACAGCTTCGGGAAGAACTGGCTGATTTCGAAGTCGGTGACTTGGGCGTCGTAGGCCAGATACTCGCGGCGCTTATTGCGGCGGAAGAACTCAAAGGCGTCCTCCCCCAGCGTATCGGCAACGAGGTCGGACTCGGCCATGGCAGCCACGGCGCTCTTGAGGGAGGTTGGCAGGGCGCCGATGCCGAGGGCGGCGCGCTCCATTTCGGACAGTGCCCACACGTCGTCCTCGGCCTCGGCAGGCAGGTCGTACCCCTCCTCGATTCCCTTGAGCCCGGCGGCGAGGATGACCGCGAAGGCCAGGTAAGGGTTGGCGGAGGAATCGATGCCCCGGTACTCGATGCGGGCCGATTGGGCCTTGCCGGGCTTGTGCATGGGCACGCGCACCAGGGCGGAGCGGTTGTTGTGTCCCCAGCACACGTAACTGGGGGCCTCATCGCCGCCCCACAGCCGCTTGTAGGAGTTGACGTGCTGATTGGTGACCGCGCAGATCTCGGTGGCGTGGTGCAGCAGGCCGGCGATGAAGGCGCGCCCGGTGGCGGAGAGCTGATACTGGCCGGCCGGGTCGTGGAAGGCGTTGTGATCCCCCTCGAACAAGGAGAAGTGCGTGTGCATGCCGCTTCCGGGCTGGCCGATGAACGGCTTGGGCATGAAGGTGGCCTGGCAGCCCTCCTGAATGGCGACCTCTTGCACGACGGCGCGGAAGGTCATGATGTTGTCGGCCATGGACAGGGCGTCGGCGAAGCGCAGGTCGATCTCGTTCTGGCCGGGGCCGCCCTCGTGGTGGGAGAACTCCACCGAAATGCCCATCTGCTCGAGCATGAGGATGGCGCGGCGCCGGAACTCGTGCGCGGTTCCGCCCGGCACGTGGTCGAAGTAACCGGCGTGGTCGGTGGGCTTGATACGTCCGTCACCGTCACGGGAGACCAGATAGAACTCGATCTCGGGGTGGACGTAGCAGGTGAAACCGGCATCGGCGACTCGGGCCAACTGCCGCTCGAGGACGGCCCGCGGGTCGGTGCGGGCGGGTTCGCCGTCGGGGGTGAGCACGTCGCAGAACATGCGGGCGACGCTGTTAACTTCATCCCGCCACGGCAGCATCTGGAAAGTGGAGGGATCTGGGGACAGCAGCATGTCCGCTTCGAAGATGCGTGTGAGTCCCTCAATGGCGGAGCCATCAAAGCCGATGCCCTCCTCGAAGGCGCCCTCAACCTCTGCCGGGGCGATGGCCACCGACTTGAGTTGGCCGAGCACGTCGGTGAACCACAGTCGGATGAAGCGGATGTCGCGCTCCTCAATGGCGCGCAGAACGTATTCCTGCTGCTTGTCCATCATGCCTCCGTTGCCTTCCTGCGCGGCCAGCGCGGGCCTCGGGACCAGCCTAGCGGCTCATGCTCCCGTGCCGCCGCCACGCGGCCTGGCGAGTAGGCTCCGAGCATGAGCACTTCCGCGTCATCCCAGTCAACCGGCGACTCCGCCGCGACCGGCGGTCCTGTTGCCGACACCGCAGTCCCCCCGACGTCGCAACTCGCACAGGTCAAGAAGGTGCGTGTCCACCATCTGGTGGGTGCCAAGCAGCGCGGCGAGAAACTGACCATGCTCACCGCGTACGACGCAGTCACCGCACGGATCCTGGATGAGGCGGGCACCGATATGTTGCTGGTGGGTGACTCGCTGGGCAATGTCATGCTCGGCTACGACTCCACCATGCCGGTCACCCTCGACGAAATGGTGGTGGCCACGCGCTCGGTGGCGCGGGCAACGCAGCGGGCGCTCGTGGTTGCGGATCTGCCCTTCGGCACCTACGAGGCCGGTCCGCAGCAGGCCCTGGCCAGCGCCGTGCAGCTCATGCGGGTGGGTGCCAATGCGGTCAAGCTCGAGGGCGGCCGCCCCCGCGCCGAGGCGGTACGTGCCCTCACCGACGCGGGCATCCCCGTGGTCGGTCACCTGGGCTTCACCCCGCAGTCGGTCAACAAGCTCGGCGGGTTCCGCGTGCAGGGGCGCGGCGAGGACGCCGCCGAGGCCATGCTCGCCGACGCCGCGGCTTTGGTGCAGGCCGGCGTGGTTGCCCTGGTCCTGGAAATGGTGCCGGAACCGCTGGCCGCACGAGTCACCGAGGCGGTGCCGGTGCCGACCATCGGCATCGGCGCCGGGCCGCAGTGCGACGGCCAGGTTCTGGTATGGACCGATATGGCGGGGATGACGCAGTGGCAGCCGCGCTTCGTGCGGCGCTTCGGTCAGGTCGGTGCGGCGCTACGGCAGGCGGTGGAGGACTACAACCAGGCAGTGCGCGCGGGCTCCTTCCCGGGCGCGGCGGAGAGCTTCGCAGACTGAAGCTAACGAGCACGCCCCCGGAGATCTGGTCGGTCCAACGCTGCAGTAGATCAGCTGGGCACGCAGGTCGGGCTCATGCGCGGTCTCCCGCTGCGGCGTCGGTCATGGGCACCGGATCCTCGGGGTGCTCCCAATCGATGGGGACCGGGTCCACCCCCTCCAGGGCGGCGCTGAGATCGGTGGCGGGGAAGGTGACGCCCTGGTGCGCCGGGTCCTGCGCCCAGGCGAGCAGCCGCGGCGCGCCGTCGCCGGAGGTCGGCGTCACTTCCACCGTGGTTACCGAGCAGTTCGCCATGGGGGCCATGCCGTAAATCTGCATACTCACCCAGCGGGCAATCAGGGTCATGAGCGTCATACCGTGCGAGACCACGAGGACGTTCTCATCGTGTCTGCCCGCGCGGGCGCCATCGCGCAAATCGGTGAGGATTCGTGCCAAGGCGCCATCGATGTCGGCGAGGTAATCGCGTGCGGCAATACCGCCGGGCGCGCCGGGGTGGGTTCCGGCGAGCACCGCGGGCAGGTGCTGCGCGGCGGGCAGGGCGGCATGCATCTCGGGGTCCGGGCCGCCGTCGTAAATGCCGTAGTTGTACTCGCGCAGGCCCGTCAGATTCATGGGGACGGCGCCGGGATGGGCCTGCAACAGGATGCCGCCGGTCTCCTGCACGCGGCCCTGGGGACTCAAGTAGGCGCGGGTGAAGGCGGCGTCGGCGAGGTAGTCGCGGCAGACCTCGGCGCCCCGCCGGCCCTCTGGCGTGAGCGGCGAATCCGCTGCGCCTTGGGTGCGGCGCTGCTCGTTGAGGACGGTACGGCCGTGCCGCACGAAGTAGATCGTCGCCATATGGTCATCGTATGGCACTGCCGCCCGCTCACTGAATGGAGAGGCAGGCGGGTTTGCACACGGCTCCTATGCTGGGCACCATGACGACAACCACGATCTCTCTGGCGGACCGGGCTCCACGCGGCACTTTGACCAAGGGCGTGCTCGGGCCCGCCCGCCACGTCCCCACGTCCATCCCGCGCCCGGAGTACATGTTCCACGACGGACCGGAGCGGGTCACCGCCTCCGACGTCAAGGACGCCGAGACGGTTGAGCGCATCCGCGTGGCCGGCCGGATCGCGGCGCGTGCCATGGCGGAGGCCGCCAAGGCGATTGCGCCGGGCGTGACCACCGATGAGCTGGACCGGATTGCGCACGAGTACATGTGCGATCACCACGCTTACCCCTCCTGCCTGGGCTACATGGGATTCCCGAAGTCCATCTGCACCTCGATCAACGAGGTCATCTGCCACGGCATCCCCGACTCCACCGTGCTCAAGGAGGGCGATCTCATCAACCTGGACGTGACCGCATATGTGGACGGAGTCCACGGCGACACGAATGCGACGTACCCGGTTGGGGAGGTTGACGAAGAGACAGCACTGCTCATCGAGCGCACCCGCACGGCTATGGACCGCGGCATTAAGACGGTCAAGCCGGGCCGCGAAGTCAATGTCATCGGTCGGGTCATCGAGAAGTACGCCAAGCGCTTCGACTATGGGGTGGTGCGCGACTACACCGGCCACGGCGTCGGTGAGGCCTTCCACTCCGGGCTCATCATCCCCCACTACGACGCCGCCCCGCGCTTCGACGACGTCATGGAGGCGGGCATGGTCTTCACCATCGAGCCGATGCTCACCCTGGGAACCGAGGACTGGGAGCAGTGGGATGACGGTTGGACCGTGGTGACCAAGGACCGCTCCCGCACAGCCCAATTCGAGCACACCCTCGTGGTCACCGAGGACGGAGCCGACATCCTCACCCTGCCGTGAGTTGCGCGACGCTGCCACGGTGTATGAGGTGCATCGGCACACATCTTTCAGCCGTGTCGGGCAGTTCTCCCCATCTTCCCGGCTGAGATGGATGTCCGCAAAGCTCACAGCACGTGTACATTCGTCTTCGTGATGTGCCCGCGACCAACGCTAGCGGGCAACGCGCGACAATACGCATCCCCTTCCCGGAGGTATTTGACTCATGGCATTGCGTTTCAACCCGCCGCCGAACTGGCCCGCGCCCCCCGAGGGTTTCAACCCGCCCGCTGGCTGGCAGCCCGACCCCGCCTGGGGGCCTGCCCCCGAGGGATGGCAGCTGTGGGTCGAGGACTCGGCCGCGGATTCGAGTGCCGCCTCCGCTCCGCAGGCCGGCTCCTCCGCTCCGCAAGCGGGCTCGGCTCCTGACGCCGGCTGGGCGCCCACTCAGGCGGTTCCCACCGGCGGCTCCGCCCCCGTGGCGGACCCAACC
>NZ_JAWDJJ010000235.1:0-2432 GCF_032465695.1 Actinomyces sp. MRS3W | reverse complement strand
GCGTGGAGGCGCTCGCGGAGGCAATCGCGGCGCTTGAGGGCGTCTGGCTGCCCGCCGAGCTCTGGGAAACCGTGGTTTTCCCGGCGCGCGTGGCCGACTACCGCCCCGCCATGCTCGACGACCTCGTGGCCTCCGGCGAGGTGATCTGGGTCTGCCGCCGACAAGACGGGGCCACCGCGGACTTGGGGCCGAATGCCGCCTCGACGCCGGCCGGTGGCGGCGATGCCGCGCTCGGTGATATCGCCTTCTTTCCCTCGGACTCACCCTTCGCACCGGTGGGCGAGACGCGAGCGGAACCGGGCACGCTGGACGGAAGCGACCAATGGGAGCTGGTGCGCGCCGGGCGGTTGACCGCCGACTCCTTCCAGCCGGTGCGCATGGCCTTGCAGCCCCGGCCGTCCGCATCCCCCGCACGCCGGGTGAGGAGTCGTCGCGTCCGCCGCTACGGCGGCTATCGCGCGGGCTATCGCACCGGGCGGGCTATGCCGACCGGCGGCCATTACAGCGACGAGGCCGCCGCCACCCAGGGCCGCACGGAGCTCACGGCCGTGCTGGCTGCGGCGCGCTGGCGGCACATCCGGCCCGCGCAGGTGAGCGACGAGGAGCAGGCTCTCGCCGTCGTCGAGTCCCTGCTCGACCGCTACGGGGTAATCACCCGGGACGTGGCGCTCGCCGCCGGGGTTCCCGGAGGCTTGGGGCCGGTGCTGCCGGTGCTACGACGTCTGGAGGACACCGGCGCGGTACTGCGGGGGCGGTTCGTATCTGGGCTCGGGCCGGCCCAGTTCGCCGGCCGGGAGACTGTCGATCGCCTGCGCTCCCTGGCCGACACCGGGGAGGGAGCCCCGGAGCCGCCAGTCGTCGTGGATCTCAAGGACCCGGCCTGCCTGGTGGGCGGCGTCGTCGCCTGGCCCGAGCCGACGCTGCCGCCCGGCCTTGAATCGCGGGCCGCGCAGGCCGCGATGACCGCGCGGGCACCCCGGTTGCCGCGTCCGACGGCGCGGCAGGGCACCCGCCTGGTGCTCGCAGGCGGCCGACCGGTGCTGTACGCCGCCGAGCACCTGCGCACTCTCACCTGCTACACGCATGACCTGCCGGAGCTGGAGTCCGCGCTGCGCGCACTGGTGGCGGTGCAGGCCGAGGTGGCCGGGCGGCCCGGGACCACCAGGAAACTGGTGGTGGAATCCCTCAACGGGATCTCGGCGCTCAACCCGGCCGTCGGCGAGCTGCTGCAGGGCGTAGGTCTGGTCCGCGATCCCAAGGGCATGCGCCTGTACATCGACCCGTATCGGAGGCGGTGATGAGCCGCACCGGAGCACGCCACCCGATCACCGGGGAGTTCTTCGACTCGCCCGTACCGCCCGGCACGGGCTGGCCCGATGACCCGGCCGACCCCGACACCCCGGTGGCTGCTTGCGCCGACGACGTCGAGCGGCTAGCGAATGGCACCATCCTGGCGGATCTGGACGCGCGGGTGAGCGTGTGTCGCGCCTGCCCGCGCCTGGTGGCCTGGCGGGAGGAGGTCGCCACGACCGGACGCCGCGCCGCCTTCGCTCACGAACCCTATTGGGGACGGCCGGTGCCGAGCCTGGGGCCAGACGACGCCCGCATCTACGTCGTCGGGTTGGCGCCGGCCGCCAACGGCGCCAACCGCACCGGACGCATGTTCACCGGAGACCGCTCCGGCGACTGGTTGTTCGCGGCCTTCCACCGCGCCGGCCTGGCTCGGCTGGCGACCTCCCAGGCGGCGGGCGACGGCCAGGCGCTCATGGGCGTACGCATGGGGGCCGCCGTGCGCTGCGCCCCACCGGCCAACCGGCCCACCGCAACCGAACGCGCCACCTGTGCGCCCTGGCTCACCCGCGAAGTCTCCCTTCTGCCGCGGGTGCGCGTGCTGCTGGCGCTGGGCGGGATCGCCTGGGATACCACGCTGCGCACGGTCCGGGACTCCGGGTGGGACGCGCCCCGGCCCAAACCGAAGTTCGGCCACGGGGCGCAGGCGAGGCTCACCCGACCCGACGGACGCGAGGTGGTATTGCTGGGCTGCTACCACCCCAGCCAGCAGAACACCTTCACCGGGCGGCTCACCGCCGACATGCTCGATGCGGTGCTCGATACCGCCAAGTACTTGGCTGGCCTGTAAGCGGCCGAGCACCTGGCGGGCCTGTGAACGGACCGACCGCGGCGCGCCGTCGTCGGGGTGCTCTACTACGCTACTTCGCCGTCTAGTACGCCTGTTAAGGGTGTGTTGAAGGGCTGGGAGGCCTTCAGCGGACCCTGAAGTGGCGTAGTAGACCGTGAACAGGCGTAGTAGACGTCGACGGGTGGGGTACGTGAGGTGCCTCGGGCGGGCCTTGGTTACCGGCCGACACAGGCGGGCGGGCGCGCTGTGGGCGCTCGGACGGTGGGGGTTGCGGGGCGACATCGACGGGAGG
>NZ_JAWDJJ010000234.1:0-5872 GCF_032465695.1 Actinomyces sp. MRS3W | reverse complement strand
CGCCGTCCACGAGGTGCTGGAGACCCCCATGCCCGACGGAACCGTGCTGCGCGCCGACGTGGTGCGCCCCGCCGACGCCGCCGCCCACCCGGTGCTGCTCGTACGCTGCCCCTACTTCGGGGCCTGGCGCCCCATGGTGGCCGAGGCCTGCGGCGTCGACCCGGCCACGCCCGGGCTCATGGCGAGCGTGCTGGGCATGCAGGCCGCCGTCGGCCTGGACCGAGCGATTGCCGAGGGCTTCGCCGTCGTCGCGCAGGCCTGCCGCGGCACGGACATCTCCGAAGGCACCTTCCGCTTCTACTTCGACGAGGCCGCCGACGGCGTCGCCACCCGCTCGGCGCTGGCCGCCCTGCCCTGGTGCGACGGGCGGGTGCTCACCTTCGGCAACTCCTACCTGACCACGACCCAGTTCACCGCCGCCCTGGCCAGCACCGAGCACCTGGCCGGAATAACCGCCTGGGTATCGCCGTCGACGTACGACGACGACCTGGCCATGCGCGGCGGCGTCTTCCAGGACGGGCCCGCCTACGAGTGGGCACGCCAGCAGGTGCGCACCGGACTGTGGCGCGATGGGCGGCCGGATGCGCCGCAGGAGGAGTTGCCCGAGCCCGTGGAGGACTTCACCCGCTACCTGGAGCGGCTCGGCATCGCCCGGGCGGCGCGTGACCTGGCCGACGCCCACCCGGCGGGGGCGCATGTGGCGGCCTGGCTGGAGCATCCGCTGCATGACGCCTACTGGGAGTCGGTCTCCTACCCCGAGGAGGCGCTGGCGGCGATCGACGTGCCCGGGCTGCACGTGGCTGGCTGGTACGACCTGTTCCTGGGCGGGACGCTGCGCAACTATGCGGCCATGGCCGACGGCGCCGCCGCGCGGGGTCGACCGGGGGACGTGCGCCTGGTCATCGGCCCGTGGACGCACCTCACCTTCAACGGCGACCTCGCCGGGCGCTCCTTCCCCGGTGGCGGTATCGACGACGTGGGCCTGGGCGAGTTGACGGTCGACTTCTGGAAGGCGGCCCTCGGGGATGCGCAGGCGGCGGAGCGGCTGCCGCAGGCGCCCGTGCGCGTCTACATCATGGGCGCCGGGAAGTGGATCGACCTGCCCGCCTGGCCGGCCCCGGCCGCCGTCGCGCAATCCTGGCGCCTGACGGGAGGCGGCATGCTGGACGCCCCGGACGGCGGGCAGACTAAGGCGTCCCAGGCCACGGGCGGCGCCACCGAGAGCGCGGACGGGTCGGCCGGCTCCGCAGACCCACAGGCCGCGGCCGGCTACACCTCATGGGTGCACGATCCGGCCGATCCGGTACCCACCGAGGGCGGCCAGATGCTCATGGGGCCGCCGGAGAACGCCGGCCCGCACGACCAGCGCGGCG
Organism: Actinomyces sp. MRS3W; assembly: GCF_032465695.1. Classification (NCBI taxonomy): domain Bacteria; kingdom Bacillati; phylum Actinomycetota; class Actinomycetes; order Actinomycetales; family Actinomycetaceae; genus Actinomyces; species Actinomyces sp. MRS3W. Next base: position 4,499 of record NZ_JAWDJJ010000234.1, on the reverse strand, counting down.
TCGAGGCCCGTGGGGACGTCGTCTCCTTCACCAGCGCGGTGCTGGACCGGCCGGTGACAGTGCTCGGACCGGTGCGGCTGCGCGCCTGGGTGGCGGCCGACGCCGTTGACGCCCACCTGCACGCCAGCCTCACCGAGGTCGCCCCGGACGGCACCTCCACCCTGTTGACCGACGGCGTACTGCGGCTAAGCGCCCGCGCCGGGACCGACCGGCGCGACCCGCTCACCCCGGATGAGCCGGTGGAGGCGACCGTGGACATGTGGGCCACCGGCGTGCACGTGCCGGCGGGGCACCGTCTGCGCGTCAACCTGGCCGGATCCAGCTGGCCCCGCTACGGGGTGGCCGATCCATCCGACGGCGCCCCGGTCACCATGCGGGTCCTGCACGACGCCGCCCACCCCAGCGCCGTCGTCCTGCCGGTCGTCGACCTGGACGCCCACCGTACGTATGAACCAGAACCGCCGAGTAGAACTCCAGAACACTAATCGTCCAACGACCTCCAATGGCGCTTCCGGTCGAGGGGTGTGGCGGGCAGGGCGTGCGGCATGAAATCGCGGCCAGCTGCAGGAGGCTGATTCCGACGAATGCAGGTCGTGTTCCAATCGATGGGACCGTTGCCATCTGGGGATTGTCGGCGGCCGTTTCCGCCGGGGCGGGTGCTGAGTGGCCTCGCGGAAACTGGCGCAGGTTGCACATAAGCAGGTAGCGATGGGCGGTAGCCGTCTTGAGGCCGGTGGCGGTGGGCGCCAGGCCACCTTGAGGCCGGTGGCAGTGGGCGGTGGCCGCCTCAAGGTCGGTGGTAAAAGTGTCCATCGGTCGAAACTTTTGGACCGCGAGGCGGCGCTCGGCGACACCGTCATCACATTCGCCCAGGTCAGAGACGGTTTCTGGAAGATACTGGTCGGTGCGGGCCGCAAAAGTTGCGACAGATGGACACTTTTCGCGCCCAACACAGGGCTCGCCCCACCATCGGGGCGTCCAGGGACCTTACCTGAGCGCGCAGGGGCCGTACCGTGCCACCACCAACCTTGCCTGAGTGCCCGCACAACCACGGCAGCGCCCACCACGGCGCCAGCCCTGCACCCTGCGGCGTCTACTACGCCCACTTCACCGTCTACCCCGTCCGTTCGGGGTCTGCTACGCCACCTCGTGGCCTGCGCTGGCCTGTTTTTCAGCCGACAACGACCTCAACTCCCCGATCGGCGACCTGCATGCCCAAGCCGTCTCCTGCACCACTACACCCCGACCCCACGAACACCACAACGCCCCACCGGCCGCACACCGTGCTGACTTCCCACCAGAGCCCCATTACTTCCGGCACTCCCAAATCCCATCAGATCCAACAGCCCCAGAAGCCACAAGACATCACAGCACACCTGGGGCGCGTTCGCGAGGGCTTTTCGGCGTCGCCGAGGGCTAACCCGCATCCTCGAAGCCCCGCCGATCCACGGCTGCGAGACACCACACCCCGAACCGAAAGAGCTCTAAGATTCACGGCACCAGGCAGCTCAAACGACACTAGATCGTCGGCAATTTGGGGAACGATCAATAAACCACTTCCACGTAGCCCTTGTCGAGGACGGCCCCTGGGACAGCAGGATTTCATCGTCACGGCTGAAGGACGCAACGGCATGGATCATCCGGCAAGGGGCCCGGACAAGACCGAGCGTGCGGGACACCCCGATCCGAGCACCAGCAGTATGCGCAACCAGTTCTACTGCCACTACGACTTCGTGCGCATCCGGTACTTTAGGAAAGAAAGCTGGAATCTGGACACGCGGATCCCCGACAAGAGCTACTTCGGATTCATCGCAAGCGGATGCAACTGAACATGAGCCCTCAACCACGATCGTTTCACAAGTTAGTTGGTGGGATGCTGATCCTGCTCGACTTGAGCGCATGCTGCTTCTATGCCCTATGGTTCATCGCTGATAATGCGGCCGCCAACCGCGCGGAGAGGTACGGCCTCGACCTGCAGCAGCTCCTGCCCAACGGCAACCTCATGTGGTTGTTCGCGAATGCGATGCTCGTGTGCCTCGTTATCCTCAACGCTCTTCTGATCGTTGGGTGGCGACGGCAACGCTACCGCCGCCACGAGCGACCGCATCTCCACAACCCCTTGGTCGAGGAGGACGCTGGAACCTAGGTTCGCTGCCCCTCACCGTCCGGGGCGGCAGAGGGGAGGGCGCAGCTGTGGGTGAAGGCTCCGCCGTCACCGTCCACCACACTTCCATCAGGCAGGCGCAGCGTGGTGGGCACGCCCTCCGGGGTGCTGCCGGTGAGCCGGAATATGTCGTCGGCGATGGTCCAAGACGACTCAATCGGGCCGCGCACCGTGCTTAGGCGGGCTCGGGCATGCGTCAGCCCGCCGCCCGGCACCGGGGCGATCTCCACCCGCGCGTAGCCGGGGGCGGCGGGCCGGATACCGGCCACGTACTCGTGGAGGAAGGTGATCACCGCGCCCTTGGAATAGTGGTTCTGCGAGCTGTGGAGCTCGCCCTCGGCATCAATGCCATTCCACTCCTCCCAGATGCTCGTGGCGCCCCGGTCGAGCATGACCATCCAGCCGGGCTCCTCGCGCTGCAGCAGCACCTCGTAGGCCAGATCGGGGTAACCCGCCTCGGCGAGTGTGGGCAGCAGCATGCCGGTGGATAGGAATCCGGTGGACAGCCGACCACCATTCTCGCGAATAAGCCGCGCCAACTGCTCCGCGGCGCCGGCCCGCTGGTCGGGTTCCAACAGGTCGAAGGCGAGTGCCCGTACATAATTCGCCTGGGTCGGTCGGCTCAGTTGCAGCCCGCCGCCCAGGGCTACGCCGCCGCCCGCACCGGTCTTGCCGTCCCCGGAAGCACCGCACCCGCTGCCAACCACGAATTCCTTGCGCCAGGCCGCCGCGACGCGGTCGGCGAGCGCACCGAAGCGAGCGGCGTCGTCGCCCTCGCCCAACACCGCGGCGGCCTCGGCAACAATGCGTGCGGAACGGGCGAAGTAGGCGGTGGCGACAATGCCGAAGTCATCCATGGGGTCCCACTCCACGTCCGGCTCCAACCACTCCCCCCAGTGGAAACCGGTGTCCCACAGGTAGCGGTCGTGCTCGCGCCACTGCGGGTGGGCGGCCTCTCGCGCCGGATAGCGGCCGCTGGCGGCCGCCTGCTCAACATGCTCCACCCATCGGCGCATCATCGGATAGGCCTCGGCCAGCGCCCCCCGGTCACCGTAGGCGCGGTACATCTGCGCCGGAACGATGGTGGCCGAGTCTCCCCAACCCGATGAGCCGGCCAAATCCGGCAGCGGGCTGTCCGGGTCATTGCCGGTATCCGGGGCGACGTTGGGGATGGTGCCGTCCGGGCGCTGGTCGTCGGCGAGCGAGCGCAGCCACTTGCGGGTGAAACCGGAGACGTCGTCGAGGAAGGCGGCGGTGCGGGCGAAGATCTGATAGTCGCCCGTGTACCCCCACCGCTCCCGCTGCGGGCAGTCGGTGGGCAGATCACAGGAGTTGGAGTGCCAGGCGCGCACCACATTCGCATGCAGCCGGTTGAGGTCCTCATTCGAGCACTCGAAGGTCCCGGTCCGGGTCAAGTCGGAGCGGACCTCGATCGCGGTCAGGCTTGCCGGGTCCAGGTCCCAGTCGGCACCGTCGATGGCCACGTACCGGAACCCGTGGGTGGTGTGCCGCGGCTCGACGACGTCGTCGTCCACACCGCGGGGAATGATCGTATCGACCTGCCCGAGCGGGTAGGGCTCGGGCCGGAACGGCGGGTGGTACTGGAGGTGGCGAGTGGTGATGTCGCCGTCGGCACCCAGGCCCTCCGCGTGGGACAGGACCAGCCGCGTACCGGCCGGTCCGAGGCCCCGCATCCGCACCCAGCCCGACAGCATTCGCCCGAAGTCGACGATCTGGCGGCCCGAGGGGAGACGGGTGACGCTGACGGCCGGGATGGCCTGGCCACGGCGCACGGGCGGGGCCGGAGAGGCGGCCAGGCGGGAGCGGTCGCGGGTGAGTGGCCCCTCCGCGAGCGGGGCTGGTTCCCACTCCTCCCTGCCAATCCGGGTCAGGTCGGTGGTCTGCCCGTCCATGAGGTCCGCGGCGGTGACGGCGCCGACGGCCACCTCCCAGCCGGGTCCGGTGGCGACGCGGCGGGCGCCTGCGTCCAGGACGAGGGCGGCGATGACGGCGGTGTTCTCACCGTAGTTGTCGGGGATGCGGGCGGCGCCGCAGCGGCCGCGGAACCAGCCGTCGGAGACGACCAGGCGCAGCTCGTTCTCCCCGGCATGCAGCATCCCCGTCACCTCCCAGGTCTGAACGTGGAGGGTCGCCTGGTAACTGGTGGCGCCGGGGGTGAGCTCGACGTCGCCGACGCGCACTCCGTCCAGGAAGGCCTCGTAGACGCCGTGGGCGGTTGCGGTCAGGCGGGCGGGAGCGGCGGCCTCAGCGGCGGAGAGGCGGAAGCGGGTGCGCAACTCATAGGCGGGTCGCCCTCCCGCCGGCGGTGCGGGGG
>NZ_JAWDJJ010000233.1:0-2057 GCF_032465695.1 Actinomyces sp. MRS3W | reverse complement strand
TCACGGGTGAGTTGGTCGTGTTCGCCGCCGCCTCCCTGCAGGACGCCTTCGAGGACATCGCCGCCGACTTCCAGACGACCTATCCCAACGTCTTGGTCACCTTCGACTTCCAGGGCTCGCAGGACCTGGTGACCGCCCTGGCCGAGGGCGGAGCCGCGGATGTGCTCGCCACCGCCAACAACTCCACGATGGAGGATGCCGTCTCCCAGGAGCTGGTCGGCGAGCAGACCGAGTTCGCCACCAATGTGCTCACCCTCATCACCCCGGCCGATAACCCCGCGGGCGTCACCGGAATCGACGACGGCTCCCTGGACGGCGCCGACCTGGTCATCTGTGCCCCGGAGGTGCCCTGCGGCGAGGCCACCGTCAAGCTCACCGAGGAGCTTGGCGTGACCCTGAACCCGGTCTCCGAGGAGCAGAAAGTCACCGACGTGCGCGGCAAGGTTGCCTCCGGTGAGGCCGATGCCGGCATCGTCTACACCACCGACGCCGCCGACGCGGGCGACGCCGTACGCACCATTGCCCTGCCCGACAACGACGTCGTCAACCATTACCCCATCGCCGTCACCCGCAGCGCCGCCAACCCCGAGGCCGCCCAGGCGTTCGTCGATCTGGTTGTCTCCGACGCGGGGCAGGCGGTTCTCGCCGGCTACGGCTTCGGCGCGCCCTCCGGCCGGTAGCGCCGTGGACGACACCCCTTCGGACGACGCGGCGCTGCCCGCGCACCCGCGGCGGCTCCCTGCGGGCACCGGCCGGTCCCGTGCCGCACGCACCCGCCTACCGGTGGTCGTCGTGGCCGCGGCCGTGGTGGGGGCCTGCGCCATGCTGCTGCCCTTCGTGGGCCTGGGCAGTCGGGTCGCCTGGTCGCAGCTGCCGGCACTGCTCGCCTCGGAACCGGCCCGTCTCGCGCTGGGACTGTCCTTGCGCACCTGTGTGCTGGCCACCGTCATCTCGGTGGCGCTGGGTGTGCCGTTGGCCATTGTGCTGGCCCACGACTGGCCCGGGGTGAGGATCGGCCGGGTGCTGGCGGTGTTGCCCATGACCATGCCGCCCGTCGTGGCCGGCACCGCCCTGCTGGCCACGCTGGGCAAGCGCGGCCTGCTCGGTTCGGCCCTGCGGGGCGCCGGCATGCAGGTTTCCTTTACCACCGCGGCGGTGGTCATCGCCCAGGTGTTCGTCTCCATGCCCTACCTGGTGGTCACCTTGGAGGCGGCACTGCGCTCGCGCGACACCCGCTCCGAGACGATCGCGCGCACGCTCAGCGCCGGCCCGGGGACGGTCCTGCGTCGCATCACCCTGCCGTTGGCCGCTCCCGCGCTGGCCCGGGGCACGGCGCTGGCGCTGGGGCGCAGTCTCGGCGAGTTCGGTGCCACCATCGCCTTCGCCGGTTCCAAGGAGGGCGTGACCCGGACGATGCCGCTGGCGATCTACCTGGAGCGGGAGAACGACCCAGCCACCTCGCTGGCGCTGGCGGTGGTGCTCATTGGCCTGTCGTTCCTCGTCGTGGGGGCCACCAGCGTGCGCTGGGACGCCGTCGGGCGACTGTGGCGCACCAACCGCGCCCTGCCGTCCCCGGCGGCGGAATCGACACAGCCCGCCGCGTTGGCACCGGAGGATCCCGGAGCGCCTGCACCCGGCGCCCCGGGCCGCGCCTTGAGCCGCAGCCCGCACCGACCGTGCTCTGGCGCCCCCCTTGAGCTGCGCTTCACCAGCCAGTCGCGCGGCGTGAGCGTGGAGTTGGAGGTGGCTGCAGGACGGACCCTGGCCCTCATCGGCCCCAATGGTTCGGGCAAGTCCACGGTGTGTGAGGTTGCCGCCGGCTTGCTTGACGCTGCGGGCGGGCAGGTACGGGTGGGAGACGACCTGGTTGACGGCGAGCGCGTCTTCGTGGCGGCCGGCCGCCGCGGCGTCGCCCTGCTGTCCCAGGCACCCGGAGTCTTCACCCATATGAGTGTGGTGGACAACGTGGCCTTCGGGCCGCGCTGCCGTGGCATGTCCCGCGCTGCGTCCCGTGAGCGCGCCCGCGCCGAACTGGCGGCCTGTCTCTTATACACATT
>NZ_JAWDJJ010000232.1:0-5541 GCF_032465695.1 Actinomyces sp. MRS3W | reverse complement strand
GGGCGGGTGCATCCGCCCCGCTGGGGGTGTCGGGAGCATCGGTCATGCCGGTCGCAGGGATCGTCATGCGGTCACCTCGAACTGGGCGGTGAAGGGCACGGCGGAGGATCCGCCGACGGCGACGTCGATGGTTGTGGGCTCCTGGACCCAAGTGCCGGTGGCGGCCGACCAGTAGCGCAGCTGCTGCGGGCCGAGGGGGAAGTCCACCGTCACCGTCTGCCCAGCAGGTACGTGCACGCGCCGGAACCCCTTGAGCTCGCGCACCGGCCGGGTGGAGGATCCGTAACGCTGATGCAGGTAGAGCTGCACGACCTCGTCGGCATCGACGTCGGAGGTGTTGGTGACGGTGACCCGGGCGGTGCCGGTCTCGCCGATCGCGAGCCGATCCGGCACCTGGACATCGCGGTACTCGAAGGATGCGTAGGACAGGCCGTGACCGAAGGAGTACAGCGGCGCCCCGGTCTGCTCATTCCAGTAGCGTCTGTCGGCATCCTGCGGGGCGAAGGTCGTGTGATGGGCGTAGTGCATGGGCACCTGCCCCACATGCCTGGGCCAGGTGAAGGGCAGCCGCCCGGCCGGGGACACGTCCCCGAAGAGTGCCGCTGCCACGGCCGCTCCGCCGCGGGTGCCCGGGTACCAGACCTGGAGGATAGCCGCGGCGCCATCGTCGGCAGCCCGGATGTCCAGGGGACGTCCGCTCATGACGAGCACGATCGTGGGAGTGCCGGTCGCCGTGACCCGCGCGATGAGCTCCTCCTGGCGCCCGGGCAGGGACAGCGTGGAGGTGGAGGCGGCCTCACCGATCATGTTCTGGTTCTGCCCGACGACGACGATGGCCACGTCCGCGCCGGCCGCCAGGGCGACGGCGCGTTCCATCTCCGCGTCGGCGTCGAAGCCCTCGGGAGTGGTGGGCAACGGGGTCTGCTCCTGGCGGTCGAATATGGAGGGCTGCACACGGGAGGCCGTGGCCAGCGCGCGGGCGTACTCAACCGTGACGCCGGCGCCGGCGCGCGCCCGAATGCCTTCCAGGATGGAAACGGACTCCTCCACCTGCTTCTCGAAGGTCCACGGGCCGAGGATGTCGCGTTTGGAGGCGGCCAGGTCGCCGAGCACCGCGATGCGGCGGGCGCTCGCCGTCAGGGGCAGGGCGCCGTCGTTCTTAAGCAGCACGAGGCTGCGCTCGGCGGCTTGGCGGGCCAGGCGCCGGTGGGAGGGGTCGGCCAGCACGGCCTGCGCCGTTTCGGGGGCGGCGCCGAAGGGTTGCTCGAACAGGCCCAGGCGGAACTTGGCCGTCAGCACTCGCCGCGCTGCCGCATCGATGGCGGCGGCATCGATGAGTCCCTGGGCGACGGCGTCCTCCAGGTGCTCAAAGGCCGCCCCCAGCTGGGCCATCTCCATGTCCAGGCCGGCGGCGACGGCGCGGGCGGCGGCCTCGGCCGGCGTACGCACCAGGTGCTGGATGAGCAGCTTGTTGACGGCGTCGGCGTCGGAGACGACGAACCCGTCGAAGCCGAGCTCGTCGCGCAGAAGGTGGCTGAGCAGGTGGTGGTTGGCGGCCGCCGGGACGCCGTCGAGCTCCATGTAGGCGGCCATGATGTTGCCGGCGCCGGCGTCGATGGCGGCCTGGAAGGGCGGCAGGTAGACGTTGTGGAGCAGTGACTGCGACAGCTCCACCTCTTCGTAGTCCCGGCCTCCGGCGGGCGCCCCGTAGCCGGCGAAGTGCTTGGGGCCGGCCAGGATGGACTCCGGGCCGATGGCTTCCTCACCTGTCCCCGACATCCCGCCCTGGAATCCGCGCACCTGGGCGGCCGCCATGGCGGCCCCCAGGCAGGGGTCCTCGCCGGCGCCCTCCACCATGCGCCCCCAGCGGGGGTCGCGGGCGATATCCACCATGGGGGCGAAGGTCCAGCGGATGCCCACGGCGCTCGCCTCCCGCGCGGCCGCCCTCTGCGAGGCGGCGACGATCTCCGGGTCCCAGCTGGCGGCCGCGGCGATGGGCACGGGGAAGATGGTGCGCAGCCCGTGGATAACGTCGAAGCCGAACAGGAGCGGAATGCCCCAGCGGCTACCGGCGAGGGCACGCTCCTGTAGACGGCGCAGCATGGCCGGGTCGGTGACGAACAGCAGTGAGCCGACGCGCCCGGCGTCAATGGCGGCGCCGACCCTGGCGGGTTGGCGAGCGAAGTCGCGCAGCTCCTCCGGCAGGGAGGCGATCATCTCCTCGGTGACCGGGGTGTCGTCGCGCCCCATGTAGAAGTACTGGGTGAGCTGGCCGATCTTCTCGGCCAGGCTCATGCGGCCGGCGAGGTCGTCGACCCGCTCGGCGATGCTGCGGGCGGGATCCTGGTAAGGGTAGACGGTCATGCTCGGTTCTCCTCGGCGGAGATGGCGGGGGCGTTCTCCTCGGCATCTTCGTGGTTGTGGTGGTCGACGCCGTCCGTCTGCGCGGCCCGGCGGGCGGCGAGTTCCTCATTGATCTGGGGGAGTTGGTCCTCCAGCCGGTACGCCCGCAGGGCCAGCGCCATGAGAAGGGCAATGACGGCGGGAATCCAGGTGAACAGCGCCCGGATGGCGAAGATCGCGGAGTCGGGCTGCGCATCCAGGGTGCCGTCGTAGCCGAAGAAGGCCAGGAAGGCGCCGGCCAGGGCCATGCCGATGCCCTGCCCGAGCTTGGCGGCGAAGGACTGCACGGCACCCATAATCGACTCCAGTCGGCGGTGCCCCTTCCACTCGTTGTAGGTGGCGCAGTCGATGACGAGGATGCCGATCATGTAGGACAGCGGCAACGTGCCGACGGCCACGATGAGGTTGGCGACGACGAGCAGCGGAATATTCACTCCGGCGAAGTACATCACCGCCCCGCCCACGACATTGACGAGCTGACCAACCAGCATGATACTCGTGAGCTTGAAGCGCTTCATGAGTGGCGGGATCACCATGACGACCGGAACCGCGAGGAGGGAGACGCCGACCGTCAGCGATTGCAGGCCGAGGTTGCCGACCACATAGCGGAAGTAGTACGCGGCGGCTCCAACATTGAGCAGGAGGTTCTGCAGCACCGTGATCGCGCCCAACAACCAGATCCACGGATTGCCCTTGAGCGCGGTGAAGATCTCACGGAAGGTGACCTTGTCCTTGGCGTCGTCGGCCGAGGGCTGGGTCTCCTTGACCGTGAGGAAGCGCATCATCCCCAGGACCCCCATAGGGATGGCCAGGCACAGGATGAACATGGACCAGCGTCCGGGGTCCTTGCCCGCCCACTCCAATCCCTGCGGGATGAGCATAGAGACGATGACCGCCCCGATGGAGATGAACAGTCCTGCGAAGGCGGAGACGGCGCCAATAGCCCGGCGGGTGGGGAAGGCGAGCGCCGTGTAGAGCGCCTGATTCGACTGGGCCAGGGTGGCGAATACCGAATTGACCATGGTGTACAGGAGGAAAAGCCAAACCGCCTTGGCGCCATCGCTCATGCTCGCCGGAGTGGAGAATAGGGCCCAGATCGAGACCCACAGGCCGATCATGGCGAACTCATACGGACGGGCCCGCCCCCAGCGGGTGCGCGTGCGGTCGATGAGGTAGCCGGCGAGCAGGTCGGTAACGCCGTCGAAGACCTTCGAGGCGAGCAGGAGAGTGCCGACCAGACTCGGATTCAGCCCCAGAGTGTCGGTCGCGTAGAGGCTGAAGTACCCCATGATGATGACATTGGCGGCCATCGACAGCGCCCGCGCTGACCATCCGAGCTTCTTGCCCATGGGCACGTAGTCGGGATCGTGGGCAGGAGTGCGCTGCGGCGGGGAGGCCCCCTCCACTTCAAGGGCCGGGTCAGTTGCGGACGTAGCAGCCATCTATGGCTCCTTCACAGTGTGTTTGCGGCTGGCCGTCATTGGCCGGTTGCCTGTTGATCGGATCGATCCCGAGGTCGGCCCGGTGGGTCTGCATTGCCCCGAACTGACCGGAGGCCAACCACAAAAATGAAGTGAACCACCAAATTGAATCGTCGTCAAGTGGTTGACTTCACCTTGTCCATCTGTAAATCTTGGGTCATACGCAAGTTTGGAGGTGGGGCGTGAGCACGTCATCCGGGACCCGTGGTCCTTACGCGAAGACCGCGGCCAAGCGGGCCGCCATTGCCCGGGCCGCCTATGAGGTGGTTCGGGAGGTCGGCCATGAGCAGCTGACCACGGCCGCCGTCGCCGAGCGCGCCGACATGTCCGAGCGGACGATGCTCTACCACTTCCCCACCCGGGATCACCTGCTCGTGGCCGCCCTTGAGCACTTCGACACCGTCGTCATGGGGGCGGAGCTCTTCACCGAGCTGCTTGAGGGCAGCGACGCCCGCAAGGCCCTGCTCCTGGCCAGCCCACCTCCGACCGCCGCCGAATCCGAGCAGGTGATCACCGAGTTGGTCAATACATCCATTTCGGACAAGGCCCGCCTACGCCTGTACTGCTACCTCGCCGGCCAGGCGCAGGTGCCCGGGAGTGCTGCACACGAGCACTTCGTCCGTCACTACGAGGAAGCGATCACGGGGTTCACCCTGCTCATGCAGTCCTTCCAGAACACCGGCCAGGCCCGCACCGATCGCTCCCCTCAGACCCTGGCCCGGCGCTTCCTGGCGGCCTGGGATGGTCTGCAACAGCAGTGGGTGGTGACCGAGGACTTCGATCTGGGAGCGGAGATCCTGGAGGCCTTCAACGACGCCGTCGGTCGCGATCTGCTGCGCACCCGTGCAGCCGTCAGAGCGGTCCTCGAGGACATCGCACCCACCACCCCGTCCGCCCAAAAGACCCAGTGAAAGCCGGCCAGGCCCGTCACGAGACCTCAATGCCAGTAAGAGCTAGTAAAGGATCAACGATGATCGACCGTCATGCACTCGTCTCCCGTCACAGCCCCCACCTCGAGGCCGACGACCCGGCGCTGGTGCTGTCGCTGGGCAACGGCGACTTCGGATTCACCGTGGACGCCTCCGGCCTGCAGACCTTCACCACCGCCCACGACTGCTCGTCGCTGGACCCGCGCGATCCGGCCTCCGCACAGGTGCGCATCACGGAGACGGCGACCCTGTCCACCTGGGGCTGGCACGAGGAGCCGAATCCCGAGGGCTACACCCTCGCGGACACCATGCACCCTTACCAGACCTCCCACGGTCCCGTCGACTATCCGGACACGCCGTCGATGGAACGGATGATGGCGGTGATGACGGGGCAGACGACGCCGGAGCTCGGCGACCTCGCGGGCCTATGGCTCCAGGCCAATCCGCACCGCCTCGACCTGGGGCGTCTCGGCCTCATCCTGCGCCCCGAGCCCGGCGCCCCCGCAGAAACGGACCCGTCCTGTCTGGCCGACGTCGACGCCCACCTCGACCTCTGGCGCGGACGCGCACACTCGACCTTCACCTACACGGGAGAGGGCGTCAGCGTGACGACGGCGGTCGCCGGCGAGGGCGCCGTCGTCGCCACCCGGGTGGTGTCCCCGCTGCTGGGCAACGGTCGCGCCGCGCTGCGCCTGGCCGTGCCCAACCCGTCCACCGGTTTCTCGCCC
>NZ_JAWDJJ010000231.1:0-20717 GCF_032465695.1 Actinomyces sp. MRS3W | reverse complement strand
GTTAGGGTGCGTGCTCGGCGGCTGGGGCGCTGCACTGTCTCCTGACTTTTGGGAAGGGTGAGTCTCATAGCTTTTGACGCACCCAGTGGGCGCGTCTTGTCACATGGCGAGCCGTTTCCGCCGGAGACGGCCGCTAAGTGGCCTCGCGAAAACCGGCGCAGATCGCCTCAAGACCGGTGGCAGTGCGTGCCAGCCGCCTCCAGGCCAAGTGGGTGGTGGACGCCAGCGGCCTTAGGGGCAAGGGGCGGTGGCAAAAGTGTCCACTGGTCGAAACTTTTAAGCCGCAGGGCGGCGCGAGCCGACAACCTTCATCACATTCGCCCAGGTCAGAGACGGTTTCCGAAAGATACTGGCCGGTGTCGGCCACAAAAGTTACGACAGATGGACACTTTTCGAGCTCGCTGCCAGGCCAGCCCCCACCATGGGGCGCCCAGGGACCCACCCGGGCGCGTAGGGACCGCACCGTGCCGCCACCAACCTTGCCTGAGCGCCCGCACAACCACGGCAGTACCCGTCCTGCACCCTGCGGCATCTACTACGCCACTTCACGGTCTGCTGCGCCCGTTCGGGGTCTGCTGTATGGCTCGCAGGCCTTCAGCGGACGGTTAACTGGCGTACCCAACGGCGAAGTAGCGTTCCATAGACCCTGGCGGCGACCGGCGTGCCCAAGTCGCCTCCCACACCGCTACACCCCGACCCCGACCTCCGGGGCGCTTCATGCCTCCGGGGAGCCCTGCGATCTGTCGGCATACCTGCCACTGCTACGCGTGCCAGTCGGGTCGGCCTAGAGCCAGCACGCGGGATAGCCCGTGAACACGCCGGGCCGCCCACGAACACGTGCATCTAGGCAGCGTTCTCGGCGGTTGGGGAGCGTACTCGACGGCTACCCCGTGTCCTCGGCATCCGGTCGCGGCGTGTGAGCCAAGGCCACCGAAACACATCGCCACATTCACGTCGGAAACCCGCCACTCACATCTACGGCACACCGTCTCAAGCGCCGTGCTCACGACCATGACCCTCAACGCGGTTCGGGTCCGAGCCCCGCTGCGGGGCCCGACCCGAATGTGTGTCAGGGGGTTGCTGCGTGGGACCGCACGGCTCTTTCTGCGCCGGTGTCATCCAGCCTGCTCACTGCACCAATCAGAGACATCGGCCGATCGACTCCTCAGATGGGTCAGCCGACCGGCCGACGCGTCACAGCGGGGATCGCGCCCACGTGACGGGTCAACAACCCGACGGGCAGTACTGCCCATAGAGGTTCGTTGAGAAACAGGCGCCGCCGTCCGTAGCCTGCGACGGTGACTTCCCAGACCTCTCCGCCTTCCGACAACTCCGCCTCCAGTGAGCGCCGTGGTCTCAGCCGCCGCACGGTGCTCACCGGCCTTGGCACAACACTGGCGCTCGCCGGAATCGGTGTGCGCATCTGGAAACGGATACCGGCGGCGGAGCCGGACACCACGCCCTTCGCCGACTACTTCACCGGCCGCACCCCCGTCATGAGCGAGCCGAATGTCGACACCGAGCAGGTATCGAGAAAGTCCTGGGGCATACGCACCTTCCTCACCCTTGAGGAGAACACGCTCGTCGACGACGCGATCACCCTCATCCAATCCGCCTACGCAGACCTGGCGGCGAACGTCGAGGGGCTGGACCACGCCACACTCATCATCGGCTGGAATGGCACCGGAGTGGGCGGCCAGAAACTGTCCACGAACATTGACGTCGACCTCGCACGCCCGCGCTCCGAACTCGACTTCCAGTGCGAACGGCTGCGCATTGCCACCGGCCTTGATCAAGGCACGATCGGCACCATCACCATCCCGCTCGAGACCGACGAGGCAATCGAAATCAGCCACGGTGAAACGGATTCCCTTCCCACCGATGCCGTCCTCGCTCCGCCCGCAGCCGCTGACGGCACCCCGTTGACCTACGAGAACCATCTCGGGATCGCGGGCACGTCGCTGACGATCAGCGCCACCTCCGACGTGGACCTGTCCACGGTGCCGCTCGACGCCGTGCTCGCCGCTATTCCCGGCGGCACCGATGATCCCTCGCGTGAGCCCATCGTGACCCTCGACGCCGTCGGCGTAGGTGGGGCCGACGGGCTACCCGCCATGAAGATCTACGAGCAGGCACTGACGCTGGATGAGGCCGAGCCCATCATGCGCGCCTTCAACGGCGCCGACGCTCCGCACGCCATCACCATTCAGGTCGCCTCACCGCAGGACGCCGAGATGCGGTTCTTGCTGACCGACGGCGTGCTCACCCAGGATCCCTCCTGGCACAATTCCGAAGAAGAGGCCGCCGACCTGCTCGCCCGCCTATGACGCTCCTCGCTCCGCCCATGACCCCGGCACACCAATCCGTCAGCGAATGTTGTGATCCTCACGGAACTCACGCCAGACGTTCTCAAAGAAGTCGCCGCTCGTGTCCGGGATCGAGCGCCGGGTGCGCCAGGTAGCACGCGCCTGAAGCTGCGGCTGCAGGCCGAGGCGGATCTCTTGAATCTGATCGTCGAGTTCGCCGTCATCGAGCAGGAAGCGAAACTCCTCCGGCAATCCCGGTTTGTCCTCGCCCGCGTGGCATTGAACGCCGTCGGCCATCGCAGTATCGTCGCCGCCCACTCCCACGGCACACCCGGGGAGCTCGCCGGCGGCATCGGTATAGAGCACCGATCCGCGCGAGTGCCCACCATGAGCGAGGTAGTCCGTCATGGCAGTGAGGTATACGAACTGGCTGGTGAGAATGTCGCGTAGGAGGAACAGACGGTCGACGCTCCGCCGCGATGACGCATCCACGGCTGCTTCCTCCGCCAATCCCTCCAAGTAACCGCGCACGTCGGCGAGGGCCTGGTGCACAGATGCAGCCGAACGGATCGGCCCAGCCTTCTCGCTCATGAGGCCCGTGATCCGCCTGAGCAGCAAGCCGGTGGAGTCAGGCCTCCCCGCCGCGACTCGCCCAGCAGCGGCGTCGAGCAAAGCCGCGGCTTCCGCTAGCGCAGGTCGCGCCGCGGCAAGGAAGTCGGCCATATCGGGCAAACCGTCTGTGCGGCGGGCAGTGATCCACTGCGCCGCGCGCATGGCTCCTACCTGGGTGGCGTTGAGCGCGGCTCCGCCGGGCCGGTAGACGCCGTGAGAACCGGCCGCCTCACCTACAGGGAACAGTCCGGGGAGGCTGACAGACTGCCACCAGGAATCGACGGCGAGGCCGCCGTTGTTGTGCTGCACGCACAGGTCGACCTCAAGTCGCTCATGCATGAGGTCGATCGACGGATTCTTCTCGCGGTATAGCTCGTAGGCGGGACGGTTCATCGACTGCAGCCTCTGCGCGGGCGTGCCGAAAAGGACACCCGCCCTTTCCAGATAGTTTCGCGCCGGTGGCTCCAGCGCCCCGGCGTCGAGGTCACGGCCGTAAGGATTGCGTGTGAAGTCAAGGAACACGCGGCGTCCGCGTATCACCGTTTCACGGTAGACCAGCAGATCGATCAATGACGACCCGTCACGGGCCTTACGAACGTCGAAAGGCCATTGGTAGCCTTTGAGGAAGATGAGGGAAAGCTGGCGGCCATAGTCGGGGATCGCTTCGGTGAGGAATTCGCGCTCGCCGTTGCCATCGGCGTCGGTGGAGACAAAAGTGGGCAGTACCTGCATATAGCTGCCCGACACGTTCCAACGAGGCGCGATGGAGGCAAGGCCAAACTGCCACTCGGTAAGGTTCTTCCCGGTGGCACCTGCGCGGTATGCGGCCCCGGAGGCACCCCACTGGCCGTGGGGAAACACCGAGCGTGCGTACATGCCGGCCGGGCCACCGGTCGCGTACACGACGGAGCGGGCACGCACCAGTAGAAAACGCGACTGTCCCGATTCCACCTCCCCGCGGGTGGTACGACGACGTAAGCACAGCAGACCGACGGCCTCGCCGTCGTTCGCCAGGATGTCGACGATGCGCAGGCCCTCCACGACATGAATTCCCTCTGCAAGGACCTTCTGCTCAAGCCGCTCGACCATGGTCCGTGAGGTGTAGGGGCCCACTGAGGTGGCACGCTGGCGCGGATCGTGATCGGTTTTGTAGCCGACGAACTCACCGAAGCGGTTACGGGGGAACTCGACGCCGAGGTCGACAAGATGCAGGAAAGCCTGTGGAGACAACGCGGCCTCCACCAGAGCGTGATCGCCATCCATGGCTCCGCCGTCATAGAGCGTACGGGCCATTTCCGAAACGGAATCGCCTGCCTCGCCACCAAGAGTCAGCTTGTAGTAGGTCTGTTTGTCGGAACCGGCATTGCGGGAGGACCCGGCGGTGATGCGGTCGGATATGACGAGCACATCCCTCTGTCCGTACTGCACAAGCCTGTCAGCGGCGCAGTAGCCGGCCGCCCCGGTCCCGACGACGACGGTGTTGGCGGACAGGAGGGGGACGTCGACGTTGTCGATGCGGACGGTTGACTGCGCGGGCATGGCGGGCCTTCCTGGCTTGGAGGTGCGAACTTCACAGGCGGGGGATATGCATGCCACCGTCGACGTGGATGACATCGCCGGTGGAGTACGGTGCTGCACCGGAGGCAAGCATGGCGACGGCGGAGCCAACATCATCCGCAGTGCCCCAGCGAGGCATGGGCGAGATGCCATTGGCGAAAAGGACGTCGTAGCGATCCTTGACTCCCGCGGTCATGTCAGTGGCAATAACGCCGGGACGAACCTCGTAGACGACGATGCCCTCGGGGGCGAGACGGGCGGCGTACAGCAGAGTGGCCATGTGCACGCCCGCCTTGGAGACGCAATACTCACCACGGTCAATGCTGACAGTATCTGCGGAGATAGATGAGATGTTGATGATGGTGGCAGCGGGCCGGTCCAGGGGCGGAAGCCCTGCCACGGTGTCGACGCCGACGGCAGCTAGGTCCCGGTCGCGCTGAGAGATCATCTCGCGGGCGACCACTTGGGTGAGGAAGTACGGGCCACGCAAGTTGATGCCCAGCACGCGATCGAAGGACTCGGGACCGGCGTCAAGGAGGTCAGCCCGGACGCTCGGGGCGACCCCCGCGTTGTTAACCAGCAGGTCCACCCGACCGAACGCGTCGAGCGTGGCATCGAGATAGCGGCGGCCGACGTCGAGGTCATCAATGCTGCCGCGGGTGTAGGAAACCTTCCCCGATCCGCCCGGCAGGCCTCGAAGTTCCTCAAGCAGATCAACGGGTGCTGGCCGAGTGGCCAAAAGCGAGACCGCATAGCCGTGGCGAAGCAGTTCCTCGGTGATACCACGCCCAATCCCTCGATTACCACCGGTGACCATGGCGACAGGAGTCGCGGGGCGCGGATAGACGACAATGTCCGGCATAGGGGCCTCCTGTGCACGTGGGTCGGGGACAGCTCGACGATGAGGACTGCTACCTGAATGTTCCATAGTTTACTATAGTGATCGCACCAGATACTTCCAAGCAATGATCGGAGCAGCATCGTGGCGTCTTCGAACATTTTCGATCTTTCCCGACTATCGCTTAATCAGGCAACCCTCAAGCACGCCACCCTTCCGGAGGCAGTCGAAGTGGCCGCAGCAGCCGGTTACGGCTCCATCGGGCTGTGGCGCGACCGCGTGCAGGAGTGCGGCGCGGACAAGGCCGCCAGAATCGTGCGCCATGCCGGGTTGACCGTGTCATCCCTGTGCCGCGGGGGGTTTTTCACCGCGCTCGATTCTGAGCGAGCCGCTGCCGCGCTTGAGGACAACCGACGTGCCATTGACGAAGCCGCGGTAGTAGGGACATCCGAACTCATCATGGTGGTCGGAGGCTTGCCCGCCAATCCCGCTCCGGGCCGGCCCGTCTCACCCAACTCCGGGCGCGCTGAACGCGACCTCCAGGCAGCCCGTGAGCGGGTGTGCGAGCGGTTGGCAGAGCTCGTCCCCTATGCCAGCGAGCACGGAGTACGGCTCGTCCTTGAGCCCATGCATCCGATCTTCTGCGCCGACCGGGGAGTCATCTCCACCTTGGACCAAGCACTCGACATCGCAGCACCCTTCGCACCAGAGTCCGTCGGCGTGGTTGTCGATACCTATCACGTCTGGTGGGACCCCCGACTCGAATCGTCCATTGCCCGCGCTGGCGAAGAAGGGCGCCTGGCCTCTTATCAAGTGTGCGATTGGGTGCTACCGCTCAAGGAAGACACGCTCAATTCCCGAGGGTATGTGGGCGACGGTTACATCGACTTCGAATCAGTCACACGATGGATCGCGACCGCAGGGTATTCAGGTCCGGTGGAGACCGAGATCTTCAACACCGACATCTGGGATCGTCCCTTGGCCGAAGTCGCCGAGCACGTGGCAGCCGACTATGTCGCGCATGTGCTGCCACACCTGTAAGCCCACTCGTGGTTCAGCTCTCGACGAGCCAGCGGACTTCGCGGCGCAATAGCTCGCGGCGCTCGAGGTTGCGCATCGAGCTGAGATCGTGGCCGAGCGAGTCGTAGACGCTACGCACACCGCCGGCGGTGTTGACCCAGGCCGCTGGATGGTCGGCACCGGCCTCGTACTGGGTGAGGATGACGGTGGAGCCGGGTTCGACGTCGAGCAGTGTGTAACGCTCATCGTAGACGTGGAGCGGTCCGAGCCCCTCGACGATCGGGTGCGAGCCGGCCACCGGCGTCCACACCCCGTCGGAGATCTCGGGGTGATAGGTCGTCCCGCGGATCCAGCGCCCACCGACGATTTCGCGCCAGCGCGGGTTGTCGAGGAAGGCGTTGATGCCCTGGTGGTGCACGAGCAGCGGACGGCCGGCGAAGGCATAGTCGTCGACGGCGCGACGCACTGGCTCCCAGGCCTCGTCGTCGCCGTCGAAATCGGGATCGATGCGGCCAGTTCCCCCGTTGACGATGAGAAGGTCGACCTCTTCGAGGTCCGTGAACGAATCTCGGAACATCGAGCGGACCTCGGCGCCAATGCCCATCTCCTCGAGGAGGAGAGCGATCTCGTGAGAGAGCGCCGCGTGGTCGTGCCAAGGGTCCTCGTAGCGGCCCCGTCCGGCGAGGATGAGTGCTCGTTTCGTCGCCATGGTGTCTCCTTGCACCGCGCGTCGGCACGCGGCTCGACTCAAGATGAGCGTACGACGCAGCAGTCAGATCGTAAAGGAACGCACCTGATTCTATTCGATCGTTTTGCGCGATAAGCTGACCGGGTCACCACGGCAATGCCGTCGACCCGCCTCGGAGGCCCCATGCATCGCCCATCCATTGTCCTGTCCGTCAAGGACCGGTTCCGCACAGCCTTCTTCACCCCCGATGCCATCGCACGTCTCAAAGCCGCCGGTGACCTCGTCCTCGATCCCGACCCCGCCCACCACGAGACCCCCGGATCGCACCAAATTCTCGCCAATGCTGAAGTCCTCGTCACTGGTTGGGAGACCGGATCCATCGACAGTCTCCTCAACTCCATGCCGGAGCTGCGCATGCTTGTCCACTCCGGTGGGTCCGTGCGCGACGTCGTTGGTCCACAGATCTTCGAGCACGGCGTGCGCGTGTCCTCCCAGACCCAGCTCAACGCGGAACCGGTCGCCGAGTACACACTGGCGATGATCATCCTCGCCGCCAAGGACATCTTCGCGACACGGCGCGCGTACACAGAGGCCCGCGCCAAGGCGCCCGATTTCTGGGATGCCTTCCCCTCCATTGGCTTGTACGGCTCGACCATCGGCCTTATCGGGCTTTCACGCATCTCCCGCCTCATCATCGAGCACCTGCGCCCATTCCACTGCACGATCAAGGTCAGCTCGGGCCACCTGAGTGCGGAAGAGGCCAAGCGCCTCGGCGTCATACCGGCGAGTCTGGAGGAGGTGCTGCGCACGAGCGACGTCGTCTCCCTGCACTCCGCCTCAACGCCGCGCACCCACCATATGCTGCGCGCCGAGCACTTCGCGATGATGAAGGACGGCGCCACCTTCATCAACACCGCACGCGGCGCGATCTGCGACCAGGAGGCCCTCATCGCAGAGCTCGCCAAGGACCGCATCCGCGCAATCATCGACGTCACCGAGCCCGAGGTCAGCGTCCCGGATTCCCCTCTGTGGACGCTGCCCAACGTCTTCCTGACGCCCCATGCGGCAGGCTCCATGGGGCGTGAACTACACCGGCTCGGCGACGGCGCCGTTGACGATGTCGAGCACTTCCTCGCAGGTGTCCCCGTCGCTGGTGAGTTCACCGCCGAGCAGTACGCCGGACGTGCCTGAGGCCTCCGGCCACAGCGCGGTCGCGCAGGCCCCTCTCATGCGCTGCGGCACGCGCCTTGTCAGGGGCACGTGGTCGTCTCCTCGGACTCGGCCGCCACGGCTCTGATGGCCGGCAGGATCGTCCACCGGGCGTTGGCCCAGACAAGGTGGAGGAGAAGCCCCGCACCTAGCACAATCACGAGGATAGGCTCGGCCATGAGGCCAAGGTAGAGCAGCACGAGGACAGCAAGGTCAAGCAGGCTGAGATACCACATGCGGCCGACGGCGGCCACGGCGAGGCGCCACAGCGCCATGTACCGGGCCCGCGGCAGCTCGGTGGCACCGACCAACACCACCGGCCACGTCGCAAGCGTGAGCCCGATGACAACAGCGAGTGCAGGCACGACGTAGACGCCAAAAGGCTGCCGAGAGGCCCAGACGATATCGACGGCGGCAGCAAGGCATATCAGGGCGGCGGGCAGGGAGACAACAAGCGCCCGCCGCCACAGAACGCCCAGGGCCCGGACCGCTGGACGCGCCATCGCCGACTCATCGTCATCGTGCCAGTATGGGGCCGCGATGACGCCCTCGGTGACTGCGGCACCGAACTCTTCCCGACGCCGTAGCGGTGAGAAGGCCAGGGATGGGCAGTCGCGGAAGGCGGCGAAGGCAACCGCCAGGCCGGGCGAGCACAACCAGATCGCGGCGATAAGCGTCGGGAACGATCTGAGCGGGGAGACCACGCCAAGACTGATGACGAGGACCGGCAGGAGGAGCACCGCGAGGACGGCGTCCAGGCGCAGGATCGCAAAGAGGAAGGCCCCCAGCCGGGTCCAGATGCCGGTGTTGTCGGTCCCGTCGCGGGCCGTCAGCCGCGTGCGCGACACCATGCTCACCGTCAGCCCTTGAGCCCAGTGGTGGCGATGCCCTCGACGAAGTAGCGCTGACCGAAGGCGAAGATGAGGGCGATGGGCAGTACAGAGAGGACGGAGCCGGTCATGATGGCGGCGTAGTCGGCGTTGTACTGGCCGATGAAAGTCTTAAGACCGAGCTGGATCGTCCACAGGTCGGGGCTGCGTAGGTAGATGAGAGGCCCCATGTAGTCGTTCCACGTATTAGTAAAGGTGATAATCGCCAGCGAGGCGATCGAGGGCACGGACAGCGGCAACATGATCCGCCGGTAGATGCCGTACTCGGACAGACCGTCGATGCGAGCAGCCTCGCTCAGCTCCTCAGGGATCGAGTCGTAGAACTGCTTCATGAGGAACACACCGAAGGCGCCGAAAGCCTGCAGGAGGATGATCGACAGCCTCGTGTCACTCAGCCCTACCGCGGACAGCATCTTGAACTGGGGGATCATGTAGGCCTGCCAAGGCACGGAGATCGTGCCGATATAGACGATGAAAAGCACATCGCGCCCGGGGAAGCGAATCTTCGAGAAGCCGTAGGCGGCGAAGGAGCCGGTGAGTACCTGGAGGAAGGTGACGACGACGGCGAGCAGGACCGTGTTGCCCAACCATGTGAGCATGTCGGACTTGGCCCAGATGTCGGCGTAGTTATGCCACTGCCACTGCTCGGGCAACCATGTGATCGGGGCCGTGAAGATCTCATTGTTCTTCTTGAGTGAGGACAGGACCATCCACACGAAGGGCAGGAGCACGAAGGCGCTGAGGAGCAGAAGGAAGATGTATTGGATGACGCGGACGATCGTCGCGGAGGCCATGCGGCCCGGCCGGCGCTTCCTGCCGGTCAATCCAGACGCGGAGCGGGTGACGGTTGCAGTCGCCATGGTTCAATCCTCCTGTCGACGGTTATGGATGAACTGCACGACTGTGACCAGCAGGCAGATGAGGAAGAGGATCAGCGAAATCGCCGATGCGTAGCCGAAGTCGTTACGTTCGAAGCCCATGCGGTAGATGTACTGCGAAAGCACGAGCGTCGAAGTACCGGGCCCACCGTTAGTCATGACGAGGATGAGGTCGAGGACCTTGAACGAGCCGATGGTGAGCATGATGGAAACGAAGAAGGTGGTGGGTCGCAGACACGGCAGGGTGACGTTGGTGAAGCGCTGCCAGGCGTTGGCGCCGTCCATACGAGCGGCCTCGTAGAGCTGCTGCGGCACGGTTTGCAGACCTGCGAGGAAGAGCAGCATGTAGTAGCCCATCTCGCGCCAGGTGCCGACGATGATGACCGCGGGCATCGCCCAGGTGGATGACGACGTCCAGCCGGGCAGATCGGACAGGCCGAGGGAGCTGAGGAACTGGTTGACAGGCCCGTTCTCCGGCGCCAGGAGCATATTCCACACCTGCGCGACGGCGACGATGGACGTGAAGTAGGGGAAGAAGGCCGCCGAGCGGAAGAAGGCGAGGCCACGCAGCTTCTGATTGAGCAGGAGAGCCAGACCCAGCGAAAGCGCAAGGGTGAGGGGGATGTGGATAACGGCGTAGTACATCGTGTTCCACAGCGCCGTCCAGAAGGTCGCGTCGTGGATCATCCGCTGGAAGTTGGCCAACCCGGTGAACTGCGGACTCCCGAAGGCGCTCCACTTGCAGAACGCGATGTAGAAAAGTGCAATAACGGGAATGAGCGTGAGCAGCCCGAAGCCGAGGAAGTTGGGCAGGATAAAGGACCATCCCGCGATGGTGTGACGGCGCCGCAGCACCGTGGCGGAGGACCCGCTGCGGTTGGGTCGGCCGGTCGTCGCACTGGTAGCAGTGCTCATGGTTGTCTCCCTTTCACGCGGTGAGGGGGCGCGAACCAACCGCGTCCCCTCACCGAACGGACCTTGCCGGCTCACGCAGTCAGACCCTGCGAGGAGACGGTGTCAGCAGCCTCCTTGAGGGCCTCATCCAGGCCGGTGGTCTCGGTCATGATCGCGGAGTGCATATCGTTAAGGATCGTCTGGATGTCATTGACGGTCGCTGAGACAGGGTTTTCCGGGCGGGTGTCGTGCACGGAGAACGTGGTCTTGGACAGGTCGTCCTGCGGCATGCCCTCCAGCTCGAAGAAGGTGTCCTCGGTCTCCTGTGAGAGATAGGCGGGCGTGATGCCGATTCCGGCCATGACCTTGGCTCCCTCGGCGGACATCGAGAATTCGACGAAGGCCTTCGCGGCCGCCGCCTTATCTCCGTTGAGGGAGGCGTTGACGGCGAGGGAGGTCGGGTCGCCGAAGGTGATTGGCTCGTCTTCGTGTCCCGCCTCGTACTGCGGGATCGGAGCAATACCCCAGGAGAAGTCGTCGGCGTCGCCGGTGGACTGCTGCTGGAGCAGAGTCGCGATAAACCACGTGCCCATCGGCATCATGGCGGCCTTCTGAGTACCGAACTGCGCCTGGTAGGTGAGCGACTGCGCCTGCGCGGTTGCGAAGGTCTCGGCAGCGCCAGAGTCCTGGATGTCGAGCGCGGTCTCGTAGAAGGGCTTGAGATAGGAGTAGTCGCCGCTCGTGAGATCGGCATCAGGATATTGGGCTAGGGCGAAGCCCTGGACGACCGACTGCCAGATGTGATGGTAGGTACCCTTCATCGCGCCTGCGGAGGTGATGTCCTTGGCAGCCTGGGCATAGTCGTCCCAGGTCCAGGAGCCGTCGGGCTCAGAGACACCGGCTGCGGCGAATGCATCCTTGTTGTAGAAGAGGACCCAGGAGTCCTGGCGGTAGGGCAGTGCGTAGTAGCTGCCGTCAACGTTGAGGTAATCCAGGGAAATGTTGGAGTCGCTTGTGTAACCGGCGGCGATATCGTCGAGGGCCATGAGCTGGCCGTTGGACTCATAGTAGTAGTAACGCAGGAGGTTCTTGATCGGAAAGACGTCGGGGGCTGAGCCGGCGGAAAGATCGCTGGTCAGCTGGGTGTCGTAGTCGGAGGCCGAGTACTCCTTGACCGTCACCGTGATGTTCGGGTTCGCCTCGTGGAACGCGTCCGCGAGTGCCTGAAACTCGGGCGTCGTGTCCAGGCTCCAGCCGGCGAACGTAAGCTCGACCGTGGCGTCAGTACCGACGGTGGCGCCATCGGAGGATGAACCGGAGTCGGAACCGCAGGCTGCCAGGACGGCGAGGACGGCGACGGAGCCGCTGGCGCTCAGCATTGAACGACGCGTGAGAAGACGTGACATGGGTGCTCCTTGCATTGGTTCGGCAGGGGCCGAAATGGGGATGTTCAGCTGGCCGCGTGGAGATCACGAGTCCACTCCTCCCGGCACCTTGGTACCGGGGCGAGGACGGGTGCCTATACCCGTCGAGGAGGACGGGGCGGGTGCGAACCGAGAGCTATTGCCCGTGACATGCGCCAGCACCATCGTTATCGCCTTCCTCATCGAAGTGATCCACTACCCAGCGACAGGAATAGTCAAACCGATCGCGAGTGTCCTGTCAAGAACTCTCCTGAGCGCATTTGAGTTGTTTTGTCAGTTTCCCGAGCATATTCGGGCCCCCTCGGCATCCGACCCGGACCTCATCGGGTGTTGGCGGTCGATACCGTCTTCGCCCCGTCCGGCCAGCGCACACGGGCCTCAAGACGGCCCGCAGCCTCCCGCAGACTCAGTAAGCAAGGGGCGGTGGGCGGTTCCCCGGCCCCCGCCCTGCCCAGGTATACGGCCGCCGCCACCCAGCGCCCCGGTGCCGGCGTTGCCACCACGACCGGCACCAGCGTCGGCCCGGGCAGCGGGGATGCGTCCTCACGCCGAACCATCTGGGCGTTTCCCTCCTCGGCCATGACGGCGCTGACGAGCTCGCCCCCGGCAACGAGGGCGTGAGCGCCGTCAACCTCCTGCCGGAGCTCATCAGGGCTCGTCAGGGCCCAGCCGCCTAGGCGCACGGCGCTCACACGGCGATCCGGCTCGAGCACCTGCCACAGGCGCAGCTCCCAAGGGCCTCGCACGAAAGAGACGATGGCAAGGTCACCGGCCCGCTCGGCGCGTCCGGACAGCCCGGAGCCGTGCCCCTCCTGAACAGCGTCGGGCACAAGCCAATGAGCCTCGCTCCTCGAGGCCCCCACTCCGACGCCACCGCTGACGTGGAGGTCGGTCGTGCGCATCCCCGCCCGGTGGCTGGCGCGTCCGGAAGCGTCGAGGAGCGCGACGCTCATCTCCAGCGGGTTCGTTTCGGCCTCGGCGTCGAGACACGGGGTGGTCACAGTGGAGTACCCCAGGCGCGCATAAAGCGGGGCATCGGCGACACAGGAGCCCTCGATGGCATGGTCGGTACCGTGATTGATGACGCGCACGATACCGTCGCGTCTCGTGCCGGAGACAATCCAGCCAGGCGCGACAACGGCGCGCAAGACGTCATCCGTCTCCAGCGGCAGTGGTTCCTCGGGGGCGGTCCACACCGAGTCGTCTTCAGGCAGCGAGAGGCCAAGAAAGCCTTTCGCTGCCCAGTACGGGGACCCTGACCCGGAGTACGTCTGGCGCATCGGTTCCCAGGCGTCGAACCAACCGAGAGTGAGCAGCCCGTCGGCATCTGGCACCCCGTGAACACGGAAGTAATGCAGGACGAGGCTGGCGGCACGGCGCAGCTCGCCCGCGCTCACGCCGCGGCACCGGGCGATCGCTCCGGCCCACAGCGGCGCTGCCGTAGCGAAGCGGTAGACCAGGCTACGGCCCTGGAACAGTGGCGCGCCGTCGGCGCCGATGAGACGGACGAGGTCCGCGAGATAGGCCTCAAGGCGATCAATGTCCGCGGTGCCGCGCTCGGCAGCTAGATCCTCCGCCCCGTGCATGTGTGACCACAAAACCGGGTAGAGGTTCATCGCCCAGCCGGTGTAGTAGTCGAAACCGCGCTCGGGGCCGTCGGAGAACCAGCCGCCGCCGACGTAGTAGGAGTCGTGCTCGGCGAGGTCGGCACGGATGTCCGTCTCGGACCACGGTCCGCCGACCGAGCGTAGGAAGGTCTCCACAACGACGCGGAACCACAGCCAGTTGCACGGCGGGTAGGTGTCGTCACCGACGACGGGCGCGAGCCAGTCGATGACCCGTTGCCGCTGCGTCGTCGTCATCCGATCCCAGATCCACGGGCGTGTCATGTCGAGGACGAGGGCCACCGACGCGGCCTCAACTTTCGCCTGAGCGCACTCGGGCAGAGCCGGCCAGGCCTCATCACCACCCGGCTCGGTGCCAGCGACGATCCCCTCGCGGTACCAGTCGGCCAGACCCAATGGATCTGCCCCGTCGGCCCCGACGAGGCGAAAGCCCGCCAGGAGAAAGGTGCGAGCGAACCCCTCTAGACCGTCGGAAACACGGCCGTAGGAACTCGTAGGCCCCGGTAGGTGAAGGCGACCGTGGTGCGCCGTGAAGTACGGGCGCACGGCGAGGAGGAGGTCGTCGGCCCAGTGCTCCCAGTCACGGCGGGTAATCCCGGTCGGCCGGATAGTCCTTCTCATCTGCGCTGTCATCTGCGCTCCTGTGCGCTGTGTTGGTCCTCCAGCCGACGGCGACGGTGCCACGTCCGGATCCTCGCGGACACAAGCAAGTCAAGCCGCTCACCAGTGTGCTGTCAAGATCGTAACTGATCGTTTTGGTATGTTTAGCCGCAGGCTGCGAGCTATTGGGCTCGCTGTGCGCAACCAACCGTGCCACGGAAGGACCTCGCAATGACGCGATCGTTCACTGGGCCGCTGCGTCGCCATTGGGGCGGGCTCGTCGATGCCCCTTCGCTGCAGCGTCTCCTCGTACCGACCGAGAAGGCACTCGACCTCGGGTTGGAGCCGGGCGGCCTAAGCCCGGCCGCCCGGCGGTCCCTGGATGCCAACATCCGCCTGGCCCACGAAGAGGCAGACAGCGCGTGGCCGCAGCCGCTGGCCTCCGACTTCGCCCGCTACTTCGACGACGGCAACCGCACCATCTACCAGGAACAGACCTGGGCGCGCGAGCAACGGCTCGCGCGAGCGGTGCTCGCCTGGCTCGCCACGAACGACGAGGATCTGCTGCGCGAGGTGCTCAATGGCGTCATCGGCTTGTGCGAGCAGTCCACCTGGTGCTGGCCCGCCCATGACGACGTGCATGAGCGCAACGGGTGGGTCCTCACCGACGTCACGCGCCCCTTCCTCGATCTCGGGGCCAGTGAGGTTGTCGCTCTCCTCGCCTGGACCGATGCCGTCGTCGGCCCAACGCTCGAAGCTGCCTGGCCGGGCGTACGCGAGCGCGTGCGCCATGAGGCACGCAGGAGGGTCCTCGACCCCTTCCTCGTGCGCCGGGACTGGCACTGGCTGGGCCTGGACGGCGACGTGCACAACTGGAGCCCGTGGATCCAGTCCAACGTCATCGTCGCCGCACTGCGACTGGAGGCGGACGAGGCCCGTCGCAGTGAAATCGTCGCCCGCGCCATCGAGGGGTTGGACCGCTATGTCGCTGCCCTACCGGCGGATGGGGCGATCGACGAAGGCAGCTCGTACTGGTGGAACGGCGCCGGCCGCCTACTCGAGGGGCTCGAGCTCCTCGCCGAGGCAACCGGGGGTGCCCTGGACGCGTCGGGCATCGCCCCGCTCGCCGAGGTTGTCGCCTTCCCGCACCGCATGCACCTCGGGGGACCGTGGAGCGTGTCGTTCGCAGACGCCCAGGCGCGCTCGGCGTCGTCGAGACCCTGGCGCACCCTCTTTCACTGGGCCCGGCGCATTGGGGATGACGAAGCCGAGGCCTTCGCGCTCACGGGCCGCGACGACGCCGAGCCGATACAGCCCCCGGAGGGCGGGTTGGGCCGCCGACTGCGTGCCGTCGCGGACGAGGCCTGGCTCCACGCCCGCGCCCGGTCCGAGGGGCCGCTGCCCGCGTCTGTGTGGCTGCCCAGTATCCAGGTCAGTCTCGACCGACCCGCTGCCCACACGTCCGCGGGACTTGCACTCGTCATCAAGGGCGGGCACAACAACGAGCACCACAATCACAACGACGTCGGCTCCATCATCGTGGCGCTCGACGGCGTGCCGATCGTCGTCGACGCCGGTCAACCCACCTATACCGCTCGGTCCTTCTCACCCAGACGCTACGAGGTGTGGACCAACCGGTCCGACTGGCACTCGGTGCCGCTGATCGGGGGTCGGGAGCAGCATGCGGGTCCTCACTTCCGGGCCGAGAGCACCTCCCGTATCGAGGATGACGGCGGCGCACGGGGCCTGGTCATGGATCTCAGCGCCGCCTACGGTCTGGAGGAGGGCACATGGCAGCGCCACGCAGTCCTCGGTTCGGACGGCAGCATCACCCTCACAGACTCCTGGACGCGGACGATTGAGGACGTCCCGGAGAGTGCAGGCACACTCGAGCGTCTCCTCCTGGCCGGCGACGTCGTCGTCGTCGAGGATGGGCGTGTCCTCGTCACCCCTCTCGGCGGCGGGCGGCGAGCTGTCATCACCTGGAGCGACGCCGACTCGCCCGAGCGCGAGGAGCGTGTATTGGACGATCCCCTTCTGTGCTCGTCATGGGGCGAAGCGCTCACTCGCCTATCCTGGCGGGTGGCGGATACCGCCGAGCCCGGAACCTTCACTGTGACGATCGGAGTCGAGTCATGAGCGACCATCGCGTACTTCCCGCCAGCCGACGCGAGTACATCCTCTCCATGGTCAACTCGCGCGGCTCCGTGCGCGTGTCTGAGGTGGCGGAGGCGCTGTCACTAGCCCCCATCACAATCCGACGAGACATCGCCATGCTCGCGGAGGAGGGGCTGCTCGAACAGGTGCGCGGGGGAGCCCGTCGGCTGAACCAGGATGCGACCCCTCCCGCTCTGCACGAGGACATCACGGTTGGCGTCGTCACTCCCTCGCTCGACTTCTTCTGGCCCACGATCATCGGCGGGATCAATACCGTCGCGGACCGCTTCGGGGCCCGCGTCCAGCTCCAGGGCTCGACCTTCGCCGCCTCCGACAACCTGCTCGCCATCCGCCGGATGGCCGAGGACAGCGCGATCGACGGTCTGCTGCTCGTGCCGGACCTCGAGGGCTCGGGCAGCGAGAGGCTCATCGAGTACCTCGAGACGATCACCAAGCCGACCGTCCTCATTGAGCGCGACCTGCGCGCCTACGGCCCGTCGGGCCACTCCTTCGAGTCCGTCGTGACGGACCACCGCAGCGGCGCGGCTCTCGCCGTGCGCCACCTGGCGGGGCTCGGGCACCGCCGCATCGCGCTCATCACGGACAAGCCGATCCCGTCGCGCCACCTCATCGCCGAGGGGTGGTCGGCCATGCTCGCGCGCCTCGACCTCGACACGGCCTCCCCCCGGGAGGACACAACGGGCCTGGAGGACGACGAGCGCTCGGCGCGGATCGAAGCCTTCATCGACACGTGCCTCGCCTCCGGGACCACCGCCTTCCTCATCCACTCGGACGAAGCCGCCCTCGTCGCCGTGGACGTCCTCACTCGCAAGGGCGTGCCGATCCCCGAGCAGGTGTCGGTCATCGCCTACGACGACGAGCTCGCCGGCCTCGCGCGCCCTGCGCTCACCGCCGTGTGCCCGCCCAAGCGCGAGCTCGGCGTCTCGGCGATGCAGCTGCTGTTCGACAGACTCGAGGACGCGGACCGCCCCGGTGTCCGCATGGAGCTGACCCCCTCCCTCGTCGTGCGCGACTCGACGGGGCCGGCGTCGTACTGACCACTGAGTACCGAGCACTGAACACTCACCGATCCGATGTGACCGGAAACGGTTGCACCTGATCAGTACTCCCGCGTAGTCTGAGTTTCGGGTCATATTCCCAGTCTTCGATCATTTTGGATCAGGAGCGCAATGCTGCGCTCGTCTAGGCGACCCTCCGACGCCTCTCCTCGCGCCGGACTCCGCTTCACTGCCGACAGGAACCCAGATGAGAAGAACACGCCAGCTCGCTGCCGTCGCCGCCCTCGCGATGGCGTCCACGGGCCCCGGACTCACCGCGCCGGCCACCGCCGCCGGCTCCCCCGCCCCGATCGAGGTCAACGCCGCCGCCTACGTCAAGGCCACCGGAGCCTCGGGCACCTCCCTGCCGAGCGAGGTGACGACACCGGACGGTCCCAGCGCAGTCACCTGGGACCTCGCCACTGACGAGTTCGACACCCTCTACGACACCGTCACCGTCTCCGGCACCGCCGCCGACGGCACCCCGGTGACCGGCACGGTCGAGGTCATCCCCCGCCAGGAGAACCCCCTGCTGTACTTCGTCGACGCCGGACACGGCGGCGACTCCCAGTCGCGGCCGTGGTCGACCTGGCGCGTGGCCTCCCGCGCGCACACCGGGGTCACCACGCTCGCCCCCACCCTGCTCAACAGCGAGCCCGACCAGCCCTACTCCGACGGCGGGACATGGGGCTACACGTACGACGGCGACCACAACGTCAAGGTGACGGTGGACGGCGGCGACCCCGCCGGTTCCGTCACCGAGGAGTCGCTCGCCGCGCTGCCCAAGGCCGACCTCGGCCTGCGTACCAACAGCCCCTCGATCTCCTACCGGGTGGACCTCGAGCCCGGGCTCTACACCCTGACCACCGGCTACAAGGAGTTCTACGCCGGGCCCCAGTCGCGCACGCGCGGCATCATGCCCACCCTCGGGTACACGCTCGACGGCGACGCGGTCAGTGAGCCGATGCCGGGCACCACGCTGAGCACCGCCTCTGGGCAGAAGGCGAGAGAGGTCGTCGCCTCGACGCTCCTCACGGTGCCCGAGGGGGCGAGCGACGTGACGCTCAGCTGGGTGCGCTCCAGCGGCGAGGCGCCCATGATCTCCTGGTTCGCCGTCGCCGGGGGCGAGGTCCTCGAGGCGGACCCGGCCCATACCACGGACGACCCGCCGGCCCCGGACGACGCCGTCACCGACATCACGGTCGACGCCGCGGACATCGCCGCGACGAACGTCAACGGGCTCACCTTCAAGGGCTTCGGCGTCCTGACCGGCAACTCCAGCTCGGCCCTGCTCATGGACTACAAGGCCCAGCACCCGGAGGCCTACACGCAGCTGCTCGAGGTCCTCTTCGGCGGCCCCCGCCCGGTCATGAACCACGTCAAGATCGAGATGGGCAACGACCGCAACAACTCGACGGGCCCGAACCCGGCCACGATGCGCACCGAGAACGAGCCGGCCAACGTGGCCCGCGAACCCGGCTTCCAGCTCGCCGCTGACGCCCTGGCCCTCAACCCGCGGCTGCAGGTCTCCATCCTGCGGTGGAACGCCCCCGCCTGGGCCAACACGAACGACAAGGTCTACGCCTGGTACAAGGCCACGATCCTCGCCGCGTACCGCACCTACGGCTACATGGTCGACTATGTCAACCCCGGCATCAACGAGCACGCGGCCGACCTCGGCTGGACCAAGGAGTTCGCCGACCGCGTCCGCACCGACTCGCAGGGCTTCGAGTCGCCCGAGGAGCAGGCGCTGTTTAACTCGATCAAGGTCGTCATCTCCGACGAGGTGGGAACCGGCACCTTCGGCGGCGCGATGCTGGCCGACGCGAGCCTGGCCGAGGCCGTCGCAGTGGCCGCGTTCCACTACAACACCAACGACGACGCCGCGGGATCGTTCACGCGGCTCGCCGAGCAGCTCGACAAGGAGGTGTGGAACTCCGAGGGGCAGGCCACCTTCTCCGACTCCTCGCACCGGCCGAGCAACAACACCGCCGACCCGACGACCCCGGGCACCGGCCTGGGCGGCACCGGCTCCTCCCTCGAGATGGCCAACACCTTCGTCAAGGGCTTCGTCAACTCCCGGCGCTCCCACGTCATCTACCAGCCGGCCATCGGCTCCTTCTACGAGGGCGGCCAGTACTCCTTCAAGGAGATCGTCTCGGCGAGGGACCCGTGGTCCGGGTGGATCCACTACGACGCCGGCGTCGCCGTGCTCCAGCACTTCTCGTCCTTCGCCACGACCGGCTGGGAGAACGAGGACAACACGGCCGGCATCTGGAGGCTCGTGCCGCAGGCCTCGGCCTCGACGGCGACCGGTACGAACCCCGTCAACGGGCGTAACGGCGAGCCGAACTACCTGACGATGGCGGCCCCGGACGGGTCCGGCTTCTCAACGGTCCTCGTCAACGACTCCGAACGGACGAGAACCTACCGGATCTCCCCGAAGGGCTTCGGCACCGACGACGCCTCCCGCCTGGCCGTGTGGACCACGCGGGCGGCCGACGAGGGCGAGGCCTTCAACGCCCACTACAAGGAGCATGTCGGTGACGTCGCCGGGGTGGACGGCGTCTACACCGTCATCGTGGAGCCGTACTCGATCACGACCGTGTCCACGCTCACGCCCGCGCAGATGGGCAACGAGTGGACGACGCCGCTGCCCACCGACGGCGAGCGGACCGTCCTGGGCGCAGAGGCGACCGACGAGGTCCTGTGGGCCGACGACTTCAACTACACCGGCATGGGCGTCCCCGTCTACGCTGACGGCGGCGTCTCGGGCACCGAGGACCTCGTCGCCTCCCGTGGCGGTGAGACCGGCGCGACGCCGCTCTACACCTGGGACCGCAACGGCGCCTTCGAGGCCTACCGCACCGCGGATGACCAGTGGGTGCTGCGCCAGCAGGTCGACGCCGAGACGACCGGGGTCGGTGGGGCCTGGAACGGCGGCGACCCGCTGACGGGGAT